>JBGSMI010000013.1:0-17336 GCA_041740215.1 Ferruginibacter sp. | reverse complement strand
GGTGGAAACGAACCACGGCATTTAAGTTACACTAAATAGGATCATTATTTGTTTGCGAAGCGTGGTTCGTGCGGACACGAACCACGGCTGCGGACATGAACAACGGCGGTTAAGTTACACTAAATAGGGATCAGTATTTGTTTGCGAAGCGTGGTTCGTGCGGACACGAACCACGGCTGGGAAAGTTACACTAAATAGGGATCAGTATTTGTTTGCGAAGAGTGGTTCGTGCGGACACGAACCACGGCTGTGGACATGAACCACGGCGGTGGACCGGAACCACGGCTGCGGACACGAACCACGGCTGGGAACTTTCGGTTTTTAACCGCTATGGGCAAGTTATTTTTGAAGGCAGCAACAATAACGGTTATGCATGAGATGGTAAATACAAAGGCAAACTACACCCTACCGGTGCGTACGTTTATTTGCTGGTGGTACATGATGTAAGAGCCAATCAAACATTTAAAAGAACGATAATGCTGATACGCTAAAAAATTGTAAACCTATTTTGTAAGCACCATCTTTTTCACAGGCGCAGGTCTTTCTGTCACCTTGTCTTAATGTTGATCACAATCATTTTGAAAACGATTTTTATACGGGCTATTGGTTTTTTGTTTGCCTGATTTCTGCCTGCCGCATCGGCATAGCATCTACCATGGCAAATAAACGGTTGGTGGTGAGTATGCTGGCAGAGCGATATTTTTCACCCCCATCTTTGCCAATAAGAATTACAGTAAATGGTTCGTTGGGAGTTATATAATAGGTTTGATAGAGGTCATCACCAGGCTTTGGCTGTCTTACAATAAGATCTCTTTCCGCTAAACCAGTACTGTCTTTTTGCAATGCTGCTAACTGCCGCTGTACCAATGTTGAGTTGTTACCAAACACCAATACCATGCGGTGGTTCGCAAACGGAGTGGAATCCATTTGAAAAAAAATTGAGCTTATTAAGAAAAGAAAAGTCATATGGATTGATGAGTGTTTATAATAAATCAGCTATTTGATATAAGCGTATTGGCATGAAGAGATGGGATGCAAATATTTTTCTCACGCTTTTGCTAACGGATAGATGAAGGTGTAATAATAAAAAACTTTTGATCCATGTCGTTATCAGCAACGCCACATGCATCTTTAAGTTCTCCGCTAAAAGCAACTCTCTTGCTCATTACTTTTAAGGAGTCTGGAATATCACCGCAAATAATACAAGTCATTTTAAGACCAGAACCAGGATTATTAAAAACATTAATCATCCATCTGCGGTCATTGTTGTTAATGTAAATACCCATCACTCCTTCCTGGTTCGTTACAGTTTGTTTGGTAATTCTTGCGTTGCTGCAAATATCTGCATTACAGGAAGTGATTTTTTTGCACTGAAATTGAAGGGAGGCGAGCAAAATGATTATAAGTAAATGAAATGTTTTCATGCTGTTTGATTTATGGTTTAAAGTTATACCACGCTGCTCTTTTTAAAAATTTGCATTATATAAAATATTGATAAATATCTCAACTGACACAGCTTTCCTAATTCCACTTATAAAATGAGGTAGAAAAATGAAACAATTTGTGATAGGGCTAAAAAATAAGATAGTGTTGCAGATGCAGGGTTCATTTACTAACAGTACATTTTTACAGCTATACCATAGCAAGAGTAATAGCAAGGGAACCTGCGCTTATCGCTGTGATGAATGGGCACTACGTCGGCAGACCTGCGCCTTCGTAAGCCGCCTCCAGATGCTGTATAATCAATCAGGATGTTTCTTCATTTTGTCCTGCCTCTGTCCACGCTTCATAAAGCATGTTGAAAAATTTGTTTTCCGGCTGGGTAATTATCCCGTCTAACTTTATTAAATCCATCGCAAATTTTAACAGTTTGATTCTATCCGCTGCGTTGGAAAAGGCATAAAAGTTATCCATATGCCATTGAAAATGATGATCAAAATCTTCCGGGTCAAGTTGCATAAGCCGCTCCATTTCCGGATCCAGGTTAATCATTACAAACTGAAGCGTAAGCCAGTCCCGGATAATTTTGTCCTGTCCGGTAATTGAAGACGGCATTTCCTTAATCAGCCAGCTTCTGAGGCGAATATCGTCCCCAGCTTGCTCAACATTGTCTACTATGCTCATCATTGTGAGCAAGTGAAATCCTGAAATAGTACGTTGCATATCAATATCTGAGATTTACTAACAAACATACAACAATAAAACCCTGTTGTGAATGAAAAGCGCTTCACCCAGATTCGGTCGGTGGATTAATTACCCAGCCTCCGCAGCGACAATACAAACTCAACAGTGCCCTCTGATGCAGGACTGGTGGAAAAAATTTTTTGTTAGATGTTTCGTTTTTTGATGGCCGGATTTCTAACTACCGATCTAACAATGTTGAATTATTTCCAAAAACTGATAATATGTGGTAGTTCGTGAAAGTAGCGGAATCCTCTCGAAAAACAATTGAACTTGTTAACAAAAAAGAAATTCATTCAGCATGATGTGTGTTTAGTATAACCAACTATCTGGCGCAAAAAGTTGGGATCACTATAAACAACTATCCTTTCTCCAGGTAAGTGTTACCCTGCAGCCACCTTTCAATGCCGGCAAAATATTCCATTTATACGATAAAGGAGTATGTACTCCAAATAGTTTGGCTTTCCAAAAACTGATGCTACCATTTTTATTTAATGAAGCAAAGTCTGCCAACGCTTGTTTTGAAGTAATGTTTTCAGCCAGTATCAGCGAATGATTCTGCACCCACATAAGGCCATCGCCATAGTCATTTTGCGGTATGCCTATCTGTTTCCACCAGGTTACTTTTTTACCATTTTTTTCTCCCAATAAAAAATTAAATTCTACTTTATCTCTGCCAACTGCATCAAACTCTATTGTAAAATCTATTTCATCACAATCATCTCCTGTATTTAAAGTGCCTCTTGCAGTTGGAGGTGGAGTGGGAAATGGATAAAATAAGGCGGCGTATTGTTTATCGGTTGATGAAAGTTTCATATTCCACGGAATACTGTCGCCGGTTGTTGTTAATTCTTTTGGAACAGGATATAACATGATTGATTGTCTGTCGAAAGAAGAATAGTTGGTGGAGGGATAGGAATATTTATAAAAAATATTTTGATCTACTTTTTCCTTGGGCCAGTTATTGGGAGCTTCGGCATAATAAGCATATACTTTTTCTTTGTCCCATGGAATGGCCGTACCAAATGTTTGGTGCTCATGAAGGAAGCCAAGGGCATGACCAAATTCATGCAGTATTACCTGCCGAATAAAGGGTGATCCGGCTGGCAGGGTGGTGAGCCATCCAAAATTCATGGTTGTTAGCGTAACAGGTGCGAGTAAGGCATCACGGCCTATCATTGAGTAGGAGCCGGCACCTTCTTTAAATCCCACCCTTATTTTCCCCTCAGCGAAATTGGAAACAAATTCAATTCTTATATTGGCATAGAGTTCCCATTCTTTAGCAAATTGTTTTACCAGGTCAATCAGGTAGAGACTTCCACCTATGATGTTAAAACTCACTGGTATGGTTTCGCCGGGCTCCCACATTTTTTCTGTATAAGTGGCTAATGACTGACGGATAAAAGCAAAGGTTGAAACAGATCCATCTGCGTTTATTTTGTATTCTGCAAGATAATTGGAGGCTATTCTTGGGGGTAGTGGCAGGCTGTTAACAGGTGGCAAATCAGTACAAATTTTTATGTTACTGAGGTCATATACTTTTTTGATGATGGGAATAATATCCTTTTTTCGAAGCCGTGGTTGGTGTCTCACCAACCACCCTTAACTAAACGGCATTGATTTAAAATTTTTTAATTCCTTGCTCTTATTATGCTGCAGTATATAGGCTTCTACTGCATGCTGAATTTTTGTGCCCACGTTGGTTACCAGTTGCGCTCTTTGATCGTACTGCGGGAGGGTAGCACTTACTTTTATTATCGAGTCGTATTGTGAAAATATCATGGCTTGTAACATAGAGTTAGGCACCAGGTTTAATTGTTTGCGACCGGTTACCGGAACGGTTTTGCAGGCTGTTAGCATCAGCAGTAAAATGAACAGGATGGTCTTACTATTGGAATACATAACGCTTTGTTTAATTACACTAAAGTAAATAGTCTAAGCCAAAGTACTTATCCCCCAAAAATGGGAATTATTAAAACAGGTATGTAAATAAACAGGTGGTTATTTACATACACCTTACAGCGCCAACACAAAAGTAGTTCCCTGTTTATTATCAGGAATAATATTGATACTACAAGAGATGGCTTTTGCCAGGTCACGGATAATGTGCAGGCCAAGCCCGTGGCGGGTGCCGGTAATCTGTGTTTCGTTAAATAAAGATTTGGCATGTTCACTGCTAATGCCCGGCCCGTTGTCGGTGATAGATAAATAGATTTGATTGTTTTCCTGCCAGGCTTTCCATGTGATTTGTGCAGTAGTGGTTTGTTGCAAAGCCTTGATGGCATTGGTAGTAAGGTTCTGCATTATGGTTTGCAAATAATCGGGATCGGTGTTTATATACACATCATCGTCGTTGATGAAATTGAAAGCAACATTGGGTGTGTCTGCGAAATTTTTTTGTAAATAGGTAAACAATTTACTTGCAGGCACCGATGTTATATCCGGTTTAAACTGTTCCATTTGCCCCTTGCTCCAAAGCAACATACCTTCCATTGTTTCCAGTAAAGATTGCGCCGATGTACTGATTTTATTCTCCCTGTCTTCAATTTGTTGTGCAGAAAGCAAACCCGGATTTCTTTTTTGTAATTGTAAAAAATTAAGCAAATTGGCAACAGGACTGCGCAAATCATGACTGAGTATTGCAAAGAATTTTGCTTTTACTTTATTGGCTTCATCCAGTTCATTGTTTAGTTGTAGTAAAGTAGTGTTTGTTTTTTTACGGGTGCGGCTTTGGTAAAAAAGCATTCCTCCAACAATAATTAAAAATGCAATTGCACCCAATGTAAGCCACAGTTTTTTACGTTCATTTTCCAGTTGTAGTTTTTTGTTTTCAATTTCTTTATTCCTGATATCAATTTCACGCTGGCTTTCCAGCGCAGCAATTTTGTTTTTGCTTTCCTGCGAATACAGCGAATCATTCAGGTGGTAAAATATTTTAAAATTAGCCAGTGCATTTTTAGGGTTATTATTCAACTCCTGTAACTCCGAAAGTATTCCTGAAAAATGGGCATAGTTGGAAGTGTTGCCGGTGAGTTTGCTAAGAGTGATCGACCTTGATAAATAATATTCGCCTTTAGCCAGTAATTCATTTTTGGTGGCAGGGATTATGCCGCCGGGTGTAACGGTATGCAACGTATCGAATCTAACTATGTCAAGGTAAGCAGTGCCGATATTTCCTAAATTGGCAATCGAAACCGGGTCTTCCGGGCTTACGGCATCCCATATTTTTTGTGCCTGTAATTTGTATTGCAGGTTTTTTCTGTAGTCTTTAAATAGTATGGAATAGTTGGTTAGTACATTGGCTATGCCAATGGCATTTTCTGATTGTTCATAATATTGCTTTGCCTTAATAAAGAACTGTTCGGCTTTTACATTGTCTTTTAGAAGTACATATTCATTGGCTATCCGGGTCAATGAAGTGGCAGTGGCATCTGTGTCTGCTTCTTTTTCCTGTAGCTGTAGTGCTTTAAAATGATATTCCAGCGCCTTGGTAGGATTGCTTTGTTCGGAGTATATAATGCCAATATTGCTATAGCCCGTCGCAATTAGATTGTTGAGCTTATTTTCCTCGGCAATTTTTACGGAACGTAGTAAATAGACAATGGCATTTTCAAATTGAGATTGTCGTTCATAGGCAGCACCAATATTGTTAAGGGTGGAAGCCATGTTAGTATAATCCTTGTTACCCTCGTGTATTGCATAAGATCGCTGGTATAGTTCGATGGCCTTTTTATAATCGCCCTTGTTTACAAAAACCTGTCCTGTAATATCGGAGAACACGGCAATGCCTTTACCCCACTTCATTTCTGTTACATGGCTAAGCCCGGTTTCGGCGGCTTTCATTGCCTCGTCAGGATTAAAAAGCAGGTACTGCTCAGCAATAGATTTGTACAGTCTTGCTTTAATGGTATCATTTTTTGCAAAGGGTAATTGTGTGGTGAGGGAATCTACCAATGGCTGACCGTGCTTTTGACCACAGACACTGACAAATGTCGTCAGCAGAATTGCCAATGGCAATATGATTTTTAAAATTGTATAAAAAAATGGTTTCATAAAAATCTACAGCCAGTAAAAAATTCAGGGTGGCTTCAAATGCTTTTTAATTTATAATCCCTTCAATGCTTCCTTATAAGTTCTCCCCACCGGCAGTGTAATATCTTTTACCTGTAGCTCGCCGGAAGATATTTTTTGTATGTAATTTTTTTGCACTGCATAGCTTCGATGGATGCGGATAAAACTGCTAAAAGCTTTTTCTTTTAGCAGGTTGCCCAGCGCTGAAAGTACAGAGTACTTGCGTTGCGCTGTTACGATACTGGTATAATCCTTTAGGGCTTCCAGGTAAATAATTTCATGTAGTTGCAGTTTTACCTGGTTGTAGCCGTCTTTTATAAATATGGTATCGGCACCAAGATTATGGCTAAGTAAATTGGCTTTCTGCCTGATGTCGGTAAATTGTTGCAACCTTTCCATTGTTTTTAAAAATCGTTCTGCAGTAAATGGCTTTACTAAAAAATCCAATGCAGCCATTTCAAAACTTTCTACCGCATAATCCGGATAGGAAGTGATGAAGATACAGGCCGGTACATGCAGTAATTTGTTTCTTAATTCAAGTCCGCTCATTTCGGGCATATCAATGTCTAAAAATAAAACATCTGGTATTTGCAGTTGTGCCGCTGCCAGTGCTGCAACCGGAGAATCAAATGCACCAATCACTTCTACAAAAGGGTAGTCACTCAAAAAAGATAAGGTTGTAAGACGATCTATTTCATCATCGTCCACTACCATGCAAGTGATTTTTGTTATCATCTGTATATCTGCTTGTATTTAAAAATGCTGTTTCAAATATAGTTTATAAAGTGCAGATATGCAGTTCAGCTATTTGTTTTGCAGTTAAGCGATTGTGGCTTTATTAAGCTTCAGCAGGGCTGTAGGTTTGTTGTGGAAATATAAACATCCATTTTAAAAATGAAAAAGTACAATCATTTCTTAACCTTGCTTTTACTGGTTGGTATCCTGTTTTTTACAGGTTGTAAAAAAAATGTGGTTACCAGCCCTGCCCCGGTTACCGGTGGCGTTAACCATCCCAATTTTATATGCCAGCACCAGCCGGCCGGTGCATCAATCAACGGGCAGTTTGCGATTTTTGATTTAGATCACGATGCCAATAAGGATAAAAAATACTTCATAGTATCGTTACAAAAGACTGGATTGGAGTTTGGCGATAGCTGTGATGTATTGCAAATGCCCGGATCTATCGACAACCTGGCGTCAAACTGGCCTGCGCAAATTAAAACGGCTGCATTTGGTACTACCAGAAATATTTTGACCGATGCAAAAAATGCAGTTACGTTTAACGCACCCGATCCATGGATATATGGCCCGCTTACCAGCACTACAAATCTGTACCGGAAATTGAATGATCCTGTTTATGCTGCAGCAAAAGCCGGCGCAAAACCTTATGGAAATAATTTTTATAGCAGCAATTATTATCCGCAGACAGCTTACACTGATTACAGGAGAACTTACAGAGATATTGTATATTATTTTAAAGACGGCGTTTATACAGACAACAGTACCAATGGCGGACTAAAATCATTGGATACATTATTTACAGGAGCCAATGCCATCAACTGGGCAACCATTGACCACACAGCTTATGTAGATTTTGAAAGAATTAATTCTCCCAACCGGTACTTTAGAAAATATTTTTATTTCGATTTCACCAACTGGAAATATTATGTGGTTACAGAAACGGAAGAAAGAAAAGATTACCTGAGTTACGCACCGGTGTATTATATCCGCTGGCAGGTAAAATCCTACAGCCTTAATGGTTTTTGCAAATGGCCTGCTGGCTGGGGCAAAAAATAAGTTTCCCGATAATGATTTTTTTTTAGTCCACTGTATAATCCGTTTCACCGATAGGTTTATTCTGTAAAATAGTAAAACAGCTCACATGGAAAATAAGCAAAATACAAGCAGGCGCAATGCCATTGGCCAACTACTGCTGGCCACTGCCGGATTCAGTATGTTTTCACAGCCATCAAGTGCCGAAAGTAAAAAAGCGGAAACAACAACCAATGAAAATTTATCACCGTTTTTTTTACCACCTGTGGAACCGCTGCAGCCCGGACCCGGCGGATTAGACATAAGAACATGGGTAAGAAGTTCGCAAACGAATATGCAATACAGTTGTGTGGAGTTTGCCGTGGCTGCAAAAAAAATGGGGCCGGAACCGCACTATCATAAGGAGTTGGATGAGCTGATGTATGTGCTGGATGGTACTGCAACAGTTATGGTAGAAGATACGATCTATGAAATTCCTGCAGGTGGATGGCACTTTAGGCCCAGGGGAATGGTACATACTTTCTTTAATAATTCTGATAAGTCCTTTAGGGGTATCGACATGTACTTCAATCAGGATTTTGAAGAATATCTCGAAGAAATATTTCATAAAATTATTCCCGATATGCAAAAGAATAAATTGACGATGGCAGATCCTGCGATAGCAAAACAAATGCATGCCTTACATGAGAAATTTGGCCTGGTAGGTTTTCCCGAAAAGCGCAAGCCTATTATGGAAAAGTACGGATTGTGGTAAAATAAAATGATTTAAATATTAAACACGTAAAAAAATTATCATGAAAAATAAATTAATCTACTTGCTATGTTGCCTGTTTTTTGCGCAACTAAGTATTGCACAAACGGCTAATAACAAAATAGACCGAACCGTTCAAAAAGTGGGCCATGCTGTCAATAAAGGCAAAGCCATTATAGCTGTTTTTCAACCGTATCTTTTAAAGGCACGTCAGTTGTACGCAGATGCAAAGCAGATGGCAAAAGAGGTAAAGGCATCTGCAAAGCAAGTTAGAAAAGACGATGGCAATAACAATGGCGAAGCGGTAGCTGCATCGTACGATAATAATCAATCCAATAACAACAACTCCGGCAATAATAATACCTACAGTGATCCGGCAGCAGGTTATTCGCCACCAAACAACAATGCCGCTTCAGGCACGAATACAAAGGCAGCTACCAATGATCCTGCTGCGCAATATGGCGTTTATAATAATTTTACACCTCAGCAATACCTGCCGGTAAACAATGAATCATCTGTTAACAGCGATGGCACTGGCAACTGGGGCAATCAAAACAGCGCACTGTATGGCAATTGCCTCGATGTATTGACCGGCACCGCTATGGGCATGGGCGAGGCAGAAGGTAATCCCGGTGCTATTGATCTGATGTTTTTTGCACCGGCCGACGGGCAAAATACTTATGTGCTGATGACACCATCTTTTGCAAAAAACAATGGCACTGCAACTTACATGACCGGGCATGCAAGTGATGGCATTACCAAATGGCGGGATGTAACCGAAAGCGAAGTGGCGTTAACCAAACTTACCATTGGCCAGTTTGAAAAAATTCAAAACAATAGCCAGATAACCAGTGCTGTAAAAAATGCGGTGAATTATACAGGCTGGTACACCAGTGTGGGCACAAAGCTGGAAGGGCAGGTATTTGCCGTAAAGGTAGAGCAGGAAAACAGAACCGTGTATGCATTGGTTGCAGTGATTAAACATTTTGGTACCAGTGGTAGCAATGGCTATTTAAAAATAAAAGTAAAATCGCAGGGTATTGATAACAATGGGGATGGTATGGTTGATCCCGGATCTTACATCAGGTAATTTTTAAAACATTCTAAAAGAATTATAATGAAAAAGATATTTTTAATTCAGGCTACAATCATTTTATGTTTTGCGGCACCGGCTGAAGCACAGTTGGTGAAGATGCAATCGAACGTAAACAGGCAGGTAAAAGCAAACACAACGAGTTTTGTAACCGAAGGTGTTTATTTTATAAAAGTAAATGAAACCGGAAAGTACTTTGGTATTGAAGGAATCAATCCAAACAATGGTGCAAGGCTGGTGCAATGGGATTTTGCCAACCAGGACAATCATAAGTTTCAAATCATTAAAGCACCAGATGGCTATTACTATATAAAAGCAATGCATAGCAACCGCTATTTAAATGTAGGCGGACAATCGCAAGAGGATGGCGCCATCATTATTCAGTGGGATTTTGTAGAGCAGGATAATTTAAAATGGAGTTTTAATTTTGATGCCGCTACCCGTACTTATGTGATACGCAATAAACAAAGCGGTAAAGAATTAAAATTGCAGGGCAGCAATACCAATAACGGCAATGGTGCCATGCTGGCCATTAATGGCAATGCAGGTAAACAAACATTTGTTTTACAATCTGCCAATGAAATAAAAAATGCGCCAGCCACGGTAAATCCAAATAGAATTCAGCGGGCAAGCAATGTGCAAATGGTAGCCAACACTGTATCAGTCAGGCTGGCAGATGGTACCACGGTAATGCGCTCTTTAAATCCTACGGTTGTTCAAAAGATGAAACAGGGCGACTTTAAAAAGGAGATCAGTTCGGCGCAAAAAGATGAAACCTGCGAAACCAAAACCGCCAGGATAGACATGGAGACCAAAGATTTTGTACCCGTTACTGCCAGCAGGTATTTAGAATACAATGCACCGGGATTGATATATGATGTAAGAAGATTTTATAGCGGCGATTATACCAACCGGCAGGAATTTGCCAATGGCGAAAACCGCAACCCAATAATCATTGCGACAACGGTGCGAAATACCAGCAGGCGAATTACAGAAACGGTGAACGCTCCTGCAAAGAACAGTATCAACCAGGCCATTGCAGATTTGCAGTCGGGCTACAGTTTAGATCCGCTGCAGACTACCAACCAAAGTATGATTTACAGAAGTTCGTATGTGCAAAGTAATACAGAAATGCAGATGAAGATTGGGGCATCGGGGCATTATATGATGGCAAGTTTTGCAGCCAATATGAGTATTGGCAACGCAAAGGAAAAAAAGACATTTTATATTGAAGCAGAAAAGGAATTGTTCACTTTATCAACCGATAAACCACAAGCAGGCTTTTTTAATACAGATATTGTAAACATTGGAGACCTGGGATATATCTCTTCGGTATCTTATGGTGTTAAAATAATTGGCAAAATAGAAGTGGAGAATTCCGAAGAAAGTTTGGGCGGTAGTTTTTCGGGAATGGTGAATGCCGGTTTTGCCGGAGCTGCATTTAGTTTTGAAACATTGTCAAGAGAATCGCACCAGAATGTAAAATGCTTTTTTTATGTGGTTGGCGGAAAAAGTGAAACTGTTACCGGGATGAATTTAAGCGATGTGTATTACAAAATAAATCAAATACTTGCTGGCGTAAATTATAAAACCTGTATGCCCATACGATTGGAATTCAGATCGCTTGCTACCGGTAGTCCGATCACCTTTAAAGATGTCACCAACAATTTTGTGTACGATGTTTGCACGCCAAAAGCTATCCAGGAAGCCAATAAAAATCTTGCTATCAACATCAATACGTTAAGTGCTATCGGAACCGATATAGAAATGTATGGCGATGTGTGGGCAGAAGTTTGGAGCCCAACCCATGGTGATTTAAAGCGTTTCAGAACAACCAACAATTTACTGTTCTCCGTTAAAAAAGAAACGCATTTGGAGATGGATCAATTGGGAAGGTACGCTGCTAATTTACCAACCATAAAATATGAACATATCCCACCCCGGTTTTTGGCGGATGCAGAAATTCATGTTTACTACAACCTGATTGATTACAATACAGTGGGCGCAGATGATCAATTAAAGCTACGGGGCGGGCAGGTGTTTGTGGTAAAATACCTTGCTGGAACCAACACACCGCTGGAAGCTTATTACCGGTCTGTAATTTCGGTAAAAGATTTATCGGGTGGTTTTATGAAAAACAATTTTTATGACCTGGTAGATGGAGATGGCGTAACCATTGGCATTGGTTGCCAGATGGGGGTGGAGATGAATAAAAAGTAACCCGTGTAATTCGATTGTATAATTAGGCACAGCTTGTTGAAGGTGTTCCACGTTATTTTACAGGTAGTATTACGGTTACCTATTTTCTGTCCATTTGGTGTGATTAATGTTGTCTGCCAACTGAAAGGTAAAACCGTCCGCCCATTGGAGTTAGTTGAATTCGTGAGTGCAATCTTCTTTTATGTGAAATACTTTAGCTGTTGGAGATACCCAACAGCAGCGTAAAGAGATCGGTAGTTTTATCAATAACAGCATACCAACTGTAAGTTAAAACTGAGTTACCCGGTTCAAAAATAATGTTGTAGCCAGAGGGATTTTAATGTAGCTGAAATGAACCACAGCGTATGCCCGGCCTATCCTGGGCGGTATTTTTTATTTATTTAATTCTCCTGCCATAATATTGGTAACATTGGCAGCCTGGGTAATAATGCGCTTTAGTATGGCGGTGTTGATAGTGGTTTTATATATATCTGCCCGCATAAAATAGGTGCCATCGTCGGATAAGCCAATTTTGATGATATCATAATTGTTGTTCGTTTCAAGCAGGTATTTGTGTTTTGCCTCATTTCACTTACCTGGTATGCTTTCGCTTAGGTCGAAGTATACAATGTACAGGTCGCTGATGACCTGAATGTTTACGTTAAACGGTTTGATGTTTTCTCCTTCGTATGGAATTACTGCAAGGCTATCGTTGCTCATTTGGTAGGGCAGGCCAGTTCCTGATAATATTTTTTTTAACGGGGCTAACCCCTTTTTTATAGTTGCTTTTGGTTTTACCTGCGCCATCAAATTGATGGATAGAAAAATCAACAGCTATAAATACAAGAAGGTCTTTTCATAATTAAATGAATTGTGTGAAGCGAATATTGTTTGAAATTTTTCTATTACCAGGGAGTTTCTAAAAAAACTGTTTTTTGTTAGACCTTACTTTTAATTCCTCTCTAAAAGTAAAGGCAAGGAATGTTTTAAGTGATACCCTGAAGTAAGTTTTTAATAGAATAGCTATCAGCTAACCTGTAGTACTTTAAAGCTGGTTGATTGGCTTTTATTCCTTTTTTTATTGCAATAGCATTCGCCGGCTTTTAATAATGTTTTTATCATATTACCCAAAATATAACAAACAGTAAATACAACCCTATCAATTACGTCCTGCTATTCTCACTCATCCAGCAGCCCTTTTTCAATGGTGATTTTTACAAGGCCGGCAATATTTTTCACTCCCAGTTTACTCATTAATCCGGAGCGGTGCGTTTCAACGGTATTTACCGAAATGAATAAGCTATTGGCAATTTCCTGTGTCGTCATTTCCTGCATGATCAGTTCCAGTACTTCTTTCTCTCTACGGGATAGCTTTGGAGTGTAACCGTTGTCGGCAGACTGTCCGCTATTTCCACTGCCTAATAAAATTTGCTGCAGGTCTTTGTGTAGCCAGGTTTCGCCGCTTGCAACAACTGATAAACATTCCCACAACTCTTCCTTTTGCATGTTCTTCAGCATGAAGCCATTTGCGCCGTTTTTGATGGCATTCTTTACAATAGTAGCTTGTGTTAGTCCGGTAAGCATTATAATTTTTAAATCAGGATATTGCTTTCGTAATTGCTTGCAAAGTAAAATGCCATCCTCGTTACCAAGATTAATATCAAGCAATAAAAAGGCGGGTACTCCATCCTTTCGTATATAGTTTTGCAATTCACTGCTTGTATGGAATGCTCCCGAAAAAATATAGGCTGTGTTCTCTGCTATAATTTTCTCAAGGGCCTCCCTTATCAATAAGTGATCGTCCAGAACGACTATGGTGTTATCCGATTGCTGCATTTTTTGTTAGTTGAATTTCAATATATACCGATGTGCCTTTTTGTTCTTCCGAGCGTATGTCCAATGAACCGTTCAAATACGAAACCCGGGATCGTATATTGCTCAGGCCAATACCGGTTTTGCCATTTTGTTGTGGCGAAAATCCTCTCCCATTATCTTCCACTGTAATGGATAATTTTTGCCCTTCCCGTTGCAATTGCACCAATGCTTCTGTGGCGCCGGAATGCTTTATGATGTTGTTTACCAGCTCCTGTATAATTCGGTAAATGCTGAGTCCGGCAGATTGGTCCAGGTTTTCCTGCATACCTACCGACTCATAATCCAGTTGTAATAATTTACTCCCGGTAATCGACTTGCTATATTCCTTCAATGCCTCATCCAATCCGTATCTTAGTAAGGTTTCCGGCAGCAGGTTATGTGCGATGCGCCTGCTTTCGCTGGCAGCCTGTTTTACCAGTTCAGTTGCTTTTTGTTTTTTTATCAGTTCCTCCTCTTGTCCATTGGTTTCAACATTGCTCACTTGCATTTGGGCAGCAGCGAGTATACCGCCAAGTCCATCGTGCAACTCACGGGCCAGCCGGCTGCGTTCCTTTTCTTCTCCCGTCATCAATGCCTTTAACAAAGAAATGTCTTGTTCTTTTTTTAAAGTGACAAGGGATTGTTGAAAAGTTTTGCGGCGTTGAAAATACAATGCCAGCAAGAGGCTGATGAGCAAACCTGCTGCAATCAGCGTAAACAGAAGATTCCGCAACCGGATGTTTTTATTGGCAATCAAGAGGCTTTGTTCTGCGATCTTTTTCTCCTTTTCACTCGTCTGGAATTTTACATTTAGCTCATTGATTTGTTTAGCGGAATTTGCACTAAACAACGAATCATTCAAACTCATATACTCCACCCTTGTTTCATAGGCATTTTTATAATCGCCTACACGGGAATATGCTTTAGAAAGTTCCTTCAGGCTTTCTACCTGACCACTGTAATTACCAGACTTTTGATGAATTTCATGAGATAATAAACTGTATTTAAGGGCTTTTTTGAAATCTTTTTGATCTACGGCCAATGCACCACTTATATGATAAACTGCCCCCAGCATACTGATGTCTTGTTTAGACTCAGCAATTTTTTGGGCTTTTTGTATCGCCGCGGTTGCCTTTGCGTACTGTCCCTTTCTTGATGAAAACTCAGCAGCACTCATATTGGTTATAAACTGTAACTGGACTGCATCCGGCAACTGTTCTGCAATCAAAATTGCTTTATCGTTGTAATAAATTGCAGAGTCCAGCATATCACGGACTATAAATGCCCTGGCAATATTGCCATATACCAACCCTTCGTCATTCTTCGATCCAGCATTCATAAACATGGTAGCCGCCAGCTTGTATTGCTGTGTTGCTCCAATCGCATCCCTTCCCTGCATGAGTGCATTCCCCATTCCTTTATAACATTTAGCCAGCCAGGGATAGTCATTTAGTTTTTCAAAAATGGGGATGGCATTTTTGTAATATTCGGTTGCCTTTTCCATTTTAAAATCAATCACAAAAGCCAACCCTTTAGTGGCCAATCCCTTTCCTTCTCCCAGGTCATACTCTGCTTTACGAGACAATGCAATCATGCTGTCTGCATACAGATGGCGCATTTCTTGATTGCCTCCAAATCCATAAAAATCTGCCAGCAGCCGGTACAATTCAATTTGTGACGGAACAAATTGGGTTATCGCTATTAATTGCCTGCATTCCTCCACAACGAGTTGCATCTTTTCTTTTTGGCCCAAATCATATAACATGTTGGCAGCGTCCACCAATAATTTCAATTTTGAGGTATCTGCTTTTTCAGTCGCCGCTTTCTTTAAAAGTTCATCCGGCTTCAATCCTCCGTTTTGAGCGGCTGCTGATAACAGCAATAGGTTAAAGAGACTTAACCAAAAATATACCTTAATACGTTGCACCATAGACGCTGTTTTTCTTCAAATATATTAAGTAACCTTCTAAATACCATCCTGATCACAAGTTGTTACCTACTAAAAAGACTCCAGCGATCAACTTCTTTGCTCCATTTCATCATTTACCTGCATCATTTTTCCTCACGGAAAACCATGAGTTTATTATTTGGCGGCAAACCATTACATAAAGACCGTTGGATTACAGGAGTTTTGTATGGTTAAAAACAATCAGTAAACGCACACAAAAATTATTTGTTATGAAAATTATTATTTGCCTCAGTTTATGCATGGCTTCCTGCATATTTCTGGTAACAGCACAAATAATTGATCCCGGAAAAACTGCCAAATCAAAGGTGGAGAACAGGGCCAATAATAAAGCAGATGCATCCCTTGATAAAAGCCTGGATAAAATGGAGGAGGGTATTAAAGGATTATTTAAGAAAAAAAAGAAAAAGGATCAGGAAAAAGAAGGCTCAGCAACAGAGGCTTCCAATAGCGAAACATCAAGTGTAAATAAGTCCGGCTCAACTGGGGGAAATGATGCCCCTTCTTTTCAGGTGTACTCCAAATTTGATTTTGTCCCTGGGGAAAAAGTTTTGTATTACGAAGATTTTGAAGCCACTGAGGTAGGGGATTTTCCAACAGGGTGGAATACCAATAGCAGTGCACAGGTGGTAACGCTGGGCAACCTGCCAGGCAAGTGGCTGAGCATTACTAAAGACGGATTTTTTTGTCCTGAATTGATAAAGGATATGCCAGACAATTTCACGTTGGAGTTTGATGTAGTAAACCGCTATCGCAGCAATAATATATTGGAGTACAACTTTATCATTTACAAAAGTGCTAATCCCCGTAAGGATATTGGAGAAGGCTATCTAACCGATGCCAGTTTAAGGTTCAACTGGGCTGGGTGTAGCAGCGGGCTGGGTTATGTAACGTATGAGAATGGAGAAGAGATGGGTAAAAACGGAGATCTTTCTTCAAAACAACTGGTATGTGCGGATGATGATTTTGCAACGCCGGCTAAGATCAAATTTTCGCTCTGGCGTCAGAAAAACAGACTTAGGGTATACCTGAATGAAGAGAAAGTGTTGGATATACCACAGGCTTTTAACAGCACCATGAAGTACAATGTGTTTAAGCTGGGCGCCACCTATATGAATTATGCAAATGGCCGGGATCATGATGATGTGTTTATGGTATCCAATCTTAGGTATGCTGTTGGCGCTCCAGATACCCGCAGCAAATTAATCACTACTGGTAAATTTAGTACCACTGGTATTTTGTTTGATGTAAACTCAGATAAAATCAACCCGTCTTCTTATGGAACGATAAAAGAAATTGCAACGGTGCTAAAAGAGAATCCTACAGTGGAAATAAAAATCATTGGCCATACAGACAGTGATGGCGATGACAAAGCCAATCTGTTACTTTCTCAAAAAAGGGCAGTAGCAGTTAAAGAAAATCTCGCCTCAGCATTTGGGATTGAAGCC
>JBGSMI010000104.1:0-25394 GCA_041740215.1 Ferruginibacter sp. | reverse complement strand
GTTGTCTAACTGTTTCTCATCATTACCAAAATAAAAACGGGTAGTGCTTCCTGCACGGCAGGCATATTCCCATTCCGCTTCTGTTGGCAAACGATAAAAAACACCGGTCTTGTTGTAAATCCATCTACAATACATCAATGCGCCATATTGCGACAAACTATTTACGGGATAACCGCCCTCTTTACCCATCCCCCAACTTAAATCAACATATTGTGGACTAGGTCTTGTTACGGCATCTAACGCAACGTTCTCACTGGTAGTGGCGTCTTTGTAATACACATCAAATTCATCCCTTGTAACTTCAAAAGCTCCCATCCAAAAAGCGGCAACCGTTACCTTGCGCTGCGGTCCTTCATCTCCTTCTCTTCCTTTTTCGCTATCACTGCTGCCCATTAAAAAACTACCGGCTTCTACCGGCACCATCCTGGTTTGAAAGGCAGAGCCTGGTACTGTAAATTTATACGCTGAAAATATTTTAACGGAGTCCTGGGCCTGGGTAGAATAAGAGCAAATGATGGCCAAAAAGATTACAAATAATTGCTTCACGATATTGTAAGATTTATAAGCGAAAGATAAGCAATAAACACAAACAACAGTTCACAGGGTGCATTTAAAATTGTCGGAAGGGTTGTCAACCTTATTCAGGTTCGCTTCTACTAAAAACCCCTTAAAAAAGGTTGGCAACCCTGGACCGGGCTGCGACAATTTTAAATACGCCCAGTTCACACTAAGGCTATTTCCAATAAAATGAAAACCCTTTTGTCGCTTTAAAAACAAACTTCCCTTTTTTAATTTCTCCAATCAATACCTCTGCTCCAAATTTGCCTGCCAACTTTTTGGCTTTTTTGATTGATAATATACTGCAAGCCGTCGCCAGCCAATCCGCAGTGGTTCCATTTTGTGCAATTACTGTTACATTTCGCTGCCAGGTAACACCATAGCCCGTTCTGGGATCAATGATATGAGAATATCTTTTGCCGCCGTGATCAATAAACTGGTATGCATTCCCGGAAGTAGTGACTGCTAAATTTTGCAGTTGTAAAGTTTGGGGCAATAATTCATCCATGGTTTCGGGTACATTGATGCCTACCGTCCAGCCTTTGGTACCCGGCGGCGCATTGCTCATTACAATATCGCCACTCACATTTACCAGCGCATGATTTACCTGCTGTGAACTTAAAAAATCGATTACCTTTTGGGCAATGTATCCCTGGGCAATTCCACCAAGATCCAGTTGTATGCCTGCTTGCGACAGCGTTGCTCTTTTATTAATTGTATCAATTTGTAATTTATTAAATCCGATTAAACTTCGTTGCGCTTGTACAGCATCTTCAATGGGGAACACCTTTGTCTTTCGGGCCTGCCGCCAAAACTTAATGAGCGGTCCCATGGTGATGTCAAAAGCGCCGTCACTTTTTTCAAATGCCATTTTAGACACGATTAATAATTCAAACAAAGCTGGCGAAACGTCAACTGGTTTTGCGTTTATTCCAGCCGATGCACTTAATTTTGACAACTCGCTGCTGTCAATATAATCACTGAAAATAAATACGAATGAATCTACCAGGTTAAAACATTGCCTTGCAAGACTGACCGCTTGGATGCTGTCGCTGTGATAAAAAACGATGTTAAATGGAGACCCCATTTTGGGTTCAGCAAATGAAAAACGCTTTAGTTGTGCAGTAGCATTGAAAGCTGCACTCATAAAAAAGATGGCAAAAAATATCGTCCGTAACAATAGTTGATCTTTTGTAAATGTTTGTTGGTAAATTTAGTGTACAAAAAAATAATAATATGCAAAGAAGAAATTTTTTACAACAATCACTATTGGCTGGCGGAGCATTATTTACCTCAGCAACAACTGCATTCGGCACAACAGCAAGCGAAAATAAAAAGCCTGCCGAAAAAACCTTCAATCTCAATTATGGCTTTCATGATGGGATGTTTAAAAATCATGCGGGCAATGATTTTATTGACCAGATAAAATTCGCACACAGCATGGGGTTTCGGTCTATTGAAGACAATGGCATGATGGGCAGAACGGTAGAGCAACAAAAAAAAATTGGTGACACACTTGCAAAGCTCGGAATGAACATGGGAGTTTTTGTAATTACATCCGACAACTGGCATTGGAAAACTTCCTTAACTACCGGCAAGCAGGAATGGATCGATAAAATGGAAAAGGATTGTAAAACGGCGGTGGAAGTGGCCAAACGTTGCAATGCTACCTATATGACCGTGGTGCCTGGCAATTATGAAAAAAACCTTTCACCCGATTTTCAAACAGCCAATGTGATCACTGCACTCCGCAAGGCCTCCGATATTTTTGCTCCACATGGACTAGTGATGGTGCTGGAAGCATTGAGTGATAATCCGGATCTGTTTCTAAGGCACTCCGATCAAACGGCTATGATTTGCAAAGCAGTCAACAGTCCGGCCTGCAAATTCTTATTCGATATGTATCACATGCAACGCAATGAAGGCAATATCATCAATAATCTAAATGCTACCTGGGATGAAATTGGCTACCTGCAGATAGGTGATAACCCCGGAAGAAATGAGCCTGGTACTGGCGAAATGAATTATCAAAATATTTTTAAGCACATATATAATAAAGGTTATAAAGGTGTTTTGGGAATGGAGCATGGTAATGCAAAGCAGGGAAAAGAGGGCGAACTGGCATTAATAAAAGCCTACCGGGAAGCGGATGGGTTTATGTGATCAATACTGTACTGGCTTCAACTTCCGGTTGCATTAATCCGATCGTATTATTGAGTAGAAATTATTCTTTAACCGATTGATACAGTTATCGCGAAAGTGCAAATCACCAACGAGTACAAGGTATTTTTCACCGAAATAAAAGAGAAAACATAGAAGGCCCAATACGAGGCAATGAAGCAAGTGAATGTAACCCTGATCAGGCTGTATTGTGATATTGGCAAAAGCATCGTTGAAAAACAGCGGATACATAAATGGGGCAAATCTGTAGTTGAAACTTTGGCAGCAGATCTACAAAATGAATTCCCTGGAATGACTGGATTAAGCAATCGGAATATGTGGCGAATGCGTAGGTTTTATACAGAATATCAATTTTTGCCACCAATGGTGGCAGCAATTAGCTGGAGTAATAACATAATAATTGTTGAAAAATGTAAAGATGATAACGAACGGAAATTTTACACAGGCATGGTTATAAAATGCGGCTGGACCGAAGGCATATTGATACATCATATCAAAGGTAAAAGCTTCGAAAAGTTTTTGCCGGGACAAACCAATTCCGAAAAAACATTGCCGGAGAAATATAAACACCAGGCAAAACTTGCTATAAGAGACGAATACAATTTTAAATTTTTAGAAATAGCGGACGAACACAATGAAAGAGAATTAGAGCGAGCCATCTTAAAAAACATCCGTAAATTTTTAATGGAGATGGGTGGCGATTTTTCTTTCATTGCCAACCAGTTTCGGCTGGCATTGGAAGAAGATTTCAGCCTATACATTTTATTATTTCACCGCAAATTGAAATCATTGGTTGCCAACGATTATTATGTGGTGTACAACATATGAGGTCTAGCAGTATATGCGTTTTCAAGATTCGGTGATAAAAAACTAAGTCGATTCGGTAATGCTTATTATCAAACGTTATCTTCTTTTGCCTGGCTTCAGAACAAAACCCTCTTCCCATTTCAACCAGAAATTCTACAGGTTGGTAATGATAATATCTTCCAGTTCAAAGTCGCTGTAAGATGGCTTTTCCTCCAAGCCCAGCAACTCCAATAAATAAGTATTCCGAAATACATCTTCAGGTTTCACAACATTTTGGACTATAAGTTTTTCAGGGTAGCTTCCTTATCGATACTAAGTCCGGTTCTTTCATACAAAAGGCTTTCAATAGCTCGTTTTAAATCTCTCACGGCCCAATTGTTCTGAATAGCATGAACTTCATAGAATCTGCGTTTAGTGTTATTGTCGGCCTTTAAAAGTTCAATAAAATGGGAAAAGCTGAGATTATTCAGCAATAAATCCAGATTGGCCGACTCATCCGCTTCTGGCAATATTGCAGACAGTGCCTGCAATATTGCAAATGGCCTAAAGTCAACCAAATAAGATTTTGCAGTCGGTATCTGCGAAATTTGAGGGTAGGCTTGATAAAAATCCCGGCACAAATAAAGGTTGCGTTCCTGTAACGATTTTACTCCCATTTTTATAAGCTTTTGGGCAATAGCCTTGAAAAGTCCTACGCCATAATCTGCTTTGTCTTTACCAGCCTACTCATACTCGACTATGTAATATCCAATAATCCAGTTACGAAGGGTTAAAGCTGTATTCACCTGTCTGTGTACTTTATTCAGAAAGAAAGAATTTGTCTGTTTAATATTTGTTGCCAGGTATTCAAGATTGTTTTCGGAGGGAATATTTTCAATTGTTTTCATTTTGTATTTTTAAAATGAGACGGTTTTATTACAAAACATTAGTTATGACGGCGCCCCAGTTTTTGCTTCAATAAAATCATATCAGCAGTAACTTTTAAGTCCAATATTTTAGCATAATGCTGTGTTTGTTTTATTGAAGAATGTCCCAGCATTTTGGAAACAGATTCAATGGGTACACCATTACTGAGTGTAACTGTTGTTGCGAATGTATGGCGGGCAATGTGCGAAGTCAATGTCTTTTCTATCCCACATATTTCTGCTATCTCTTTTAAATATCCATTCATTTTTTGATTACTTGGTACAGGTAAAGGCATATCCTTATTAATACAAAGAGGATGGTTAGAATATTGCTTAATCAATTGAATTGCTGTAGGCAATAAAAGAATGGCAGACCTTGTATCGGTTTTTTAACTGTTTGTAAAAATCCATAAACCACCATCTACCCCTTTTGAAATTTCAGAAATTTTTAATTTTTTAATATCTACGTAAGCCAAACCAGTAAAACAAACAAAATAGAAACACATCACGAACCTGGCTTAACCGATCTATATCAAAACACTTATCAGCCATTCGCTGTACTTCTTCTTCCGTGAGATAAACCCGGTTTACAGTTTTAATTTTTCCTTTATAGTTTACAAAAGGTTTTTTTATAATCCAGCCATTGGACAGACATATCCTGATTATTTTCCCTAAATTTTTAATGTACTTAAGGGTTGAATTATTACTACACTTATTCGCAGTTCTTAAGTAGTAATCGTAATCAGTAATAAAGGCATCATCAACCTTTTCAATATTAATACCAGTAACTCCAAATTGAAATTTTAAAAAGCCTGTGTATGTCGCAATGAAGTTTCATATCGTTTATGCGTGGCTGGTGCAAAGCCTTTACCGATTAAGCTTGCTACTTTGCTGTTATGATCTTTAAACAACTCAATAAACAGGTAAGATTTTTCTGACTTTCCCAGCATTCTTTTTTTAGGGGATTCTGCTGTAATTAGTTTCCCATTTTCGTTGAGATACCGATGTGCTTCATAAGCATCCGATTGAAGGTCATCAAGAAAAGCATTTAAGCTTTTGATATTCTCCTTTGTGCCGGTAGCACGTCAGGAATGACCATTCCATTTTTCCGGTTCACATTCTCTGTTGGTAGTTACCTCTGCCCATTCGCCATCAACAGTAATTCTTAAATAAACCGGTGCTAAACCTGATGTGTAATTTCTTTGCTTTTTCAGGTAAAAAAGCATGCTAAAATTTGTCTTCATGATTTTAATCATTTAGGTGAAACAAAATTAGCATTGCAGCAGAAGCAAAACAAGATGTTCATTTAGTGAACATGTCGAAATACAGTAAGTTAGGCCACTTCTGGTGAGTAAAGGGTTCGGGAGATATTACACACCGAATCACTCACCAGAAATTTGTTATTCTATGTATGTTTTGATAACCATCTAAAAACAAAAAAGCCCGCAAACATTGAGTTTGCAGGCTTTTAGCATAATTTGGTATTGATTTTAGTGGAGCTGCAGGGAGTCGAACCCTGGAACAAATCACGTATAAAATCAATATTTTTATTCGGTTTAAAATTTCTACTCACCGAATCACTCACCAAAAATATTATTGCTATTAGCTGCAACGCTAGGTTATAAAGGTAAGTAAAATCAGTCCTCTAAATACGTATTCCAATAAAATAATAGCCTTAATACCAAACATTGAATTAATGGTGATAATTCAATTTTGCTCATGATCTGGAAATGGTATATAGCACCATAGGAAGGCACAAGGGTAGGTGTGTGAATAGCTGTGCCTGAACTATGCAAGGGAGAGTGTAGTAGCTTAGTGCGAAGCATGAGCACGTAAAGCTACACTCTATCCCGCAGTCGCAGTGGGTAGCGCCGGCTCGCAAATAATGGGAGCGGGTGGACTGAACGGTACTTCAGTGAATGGATGATCGGAGTGGAGCGCAATGGAACCCGGTGAGTATTGTCGGGCAGGTTTGCGGAAGGCAGGTGCACATATTTCCGGGCTTTGTGTTATTGCCTTGTGTGCCCTGACTTGGAGCAAATTGAATAGCTACGAATGAGGTGTAATGGAGTGGAACGGAGGAAGAAATGAACGAAGTTACGTGAAGGACACAGGAGCTCCTGAACAGAGGAAGGTGAAGCTGCAAAGGATATGACAAACTTGTGTAACAACCCGAAGGGCAAAAGAAGTACTGCAATTCAATCAAAGTAAATTAAAAAACAAATTGCAGTTCTTCTTTTGGTTTGGCAGAGCCTTTGCCGAGCCTTCCGGCGTGAGTCCTTTTTACCGGATTTTTTGTGAATATAATTAGTTGAAAATAGAGATAGTGAGGAAGGTAGCGTCGCCACAAAAGCTTAATTCTTTGCTGCTACAAAAAAGTGCAGATCCCTTAACGCCACACACAAAACCTACGCTTCATTCCTGCGCCTGACAGCTATTTAGTTCGATTAGGCATACTTGGCCTGTGGGATTAAAGAGTAATAATAAACTTACAGTATTCAATACCGCTGAAAATCAATTACATCAACATATATGCGAATCCATTCCGATTCAGCATCATCGATCAAGCATTTATTTAAACGGTTTAATTTCACTATATACTTTACTTTATAGTATCCTCGCTTTTTGAAAAAACCATCATAAAGGGTAAATGTGTATACATTGGAACTTTTGGGATCAATAATTTTGAAAGCCTCTGTTGAAAAATATTGAATATCCGCTTTTTCAAAATTATCAGCTTTAACAATCGAATCTATTATGTCATTTTCACAAAATACTACTTTACAATATATCTGGTCTCGATTGGATACAATAATTGGTAAACCTGTGTTGTTCGTAATCTTTAATTGTACATTTCCAGTTTTGTAACTAGAAACAGTGTCTTTATAATAATCCACAATAAGAGGAGTACTTTTATTCCCGTTTTGCGATTTTACAAATGAGGTTATCGTCAGTAATGTTAACAGAATAATCAGTCGCATAACAATTATCATTTAAAAAAATATACAAAAAAATTCACAGCTAAAAAAGCTCCTGCCCACTGCTTTCGATTTTCACTACTCATAAGTTGATACGAAGGGATAGAATTATTTCTTGTATCAGTTGTAGCATGATTAATAAATAATGAACATTGGTTGCGAACGAAGTTTGTTGAGGCAAGCCCTATACTTATTTTGTCAGTTAACATTCGCCAATATGCTTCCATTTCTCATGCTATACCGCCAGCCAAACCTCCACCTGAAGAGGTGATATTTTTGGGTGATTATTGGTGGCTGGAAATTGCAGCCGATAAAAAAATTTTGCAATTCCCAACACAGGAAACCTGAAACAAAACCTGCTAAACAGTACGTCGTTTGAAAGCGACAAAAAAAGGGGGTGCAGGTATTTGCTTTTTTATTGATTTTGTTTAGGAACTGAGATTAGTAACAGGGAAGAAACAGGGAAGAAACAGGGCGGGAACCCTGCGCCTGACAGGTTTGCTCCTGCTATAAAGAATATATTAACTTTAAACCAACTAATTCTTTATTAGCAATGCCTGAGTTTCTTCGATAAAATGCATTATGCTATTCTCACTAATATCAGCTTTTTCTTGTTTAAGTTTGGTCTTAAATTTATCTAAATTTTCAAAAGCTTTAATTTTATTTTTTTTTGTGATAAAATCAATCAAATTATTAATAATGCCAAAAGCATTAAGTCTAGCTTCATACGCTGGATTGCAGATTATATTTATGAGTTGTAAAAAATATTTTTTTAAATCAAATTCACCTAATGCATAAACCAATGAACCATTATCATTAAGAGTTTTTTTACTATTAATCATTTTAAATATAAATGGTATAGCTCTCGTATACTGTATATCAGCAAAAATAAAAGCGATATGATTTCTTATTAGAGAATTGTTAACAATCATAAAAATTCTTAACAATTCTTCTCTATCATTTTCTGTTAGATTTTTAATATCTAATGTCGTAAATACTTTATAAAGTTCTCCTTTCATTTCTTATTGGATTTTTGTTTAAAATAAACATATAGCACTATGAATGCAACTACCAAATCCCATTTTGATTCACTATTTAAGGAAGTATTACAAAACCTACAGAAGCGCCCCCGGTTTCTGGAGCAAGTGCGATATTACACGGCACGAGCATGAACAACTCACAATACCTTTTCGACCAAGCTTGCGCCAATATGTGAATAGACAATAGATATTTTATAAATATCATCTGAATCTATCAGGGAATAGCAGTCGATAAACTGACAAAACGAATAATAATATTGCGAACAATATGCAGAAAAGTCCACCAATTTTCAAATTAATAATATACCATTTTTGTTTTATAAGATTCGAGCTAAATTTATAAAAAATAGATGGTTTTTCTTTGTTGCGTTCATGAAGCAGATTCTCGTACCAATTTCTAAATCTTGTCGAAAAGAAAAGAAAAACAACACCTAATCCGAATAATAATAGGGACAAAATTACAACACTTATTAGTGGTATCTTCTCGTTTTCCATATAACTATTTAATGATGTGTTTAAAAATAAGAAGATCAGGAGTATAATTATAACTAACTCCTACTTGCGGTGTATAAAATCCTGTTCCTTTGGAAAATCCATTCCCTGGTGACCAAGACCCACTTACTCCATTTCCAGCCCCAGCTGATGCATTAAAGCCATGACCACTTAAAAAATTAATCGACTGCGTTTCACTTGGGTTTGGGTTACTTGTAAGATTATTTAAAGTGGCACTCGCCGAAATAAGTGCCAGGGATTTTCCAAAAGAAATACCCGGCGCAGCAACAAATAAATTTCCAAATTTATCTAAGGATGCCGTTAAATTCAAACCAAATCCATAAAAATTTCCAATACTAATATTCGCATTTAAATAATCGGCGCCACCTAAATCGATAGCTGAATTATTTCCTTTAGACGTAATTAGGCTTCCTTCTGCAGTAGAGGTAGAGGCTCCATATCCCCCCCCAGACTGCATCAACCGCCCAAACCCTCCGCCATTAAACCTTAACAAAGATGATATATTAATAAATTTAGTACCAACAACCACTTCATCCAGCATTCCTTTTTCGGTGCTTTTGTTCGAGCTTGAAAATTGCTGCCAGTACCCCCAATCGCCTTTTTTATTCTGCCTAAAATGGTCACCAAAACCCATATTTTTTACGACGGTGCCAACGGTAAGTCCCCAAATATTTGACAAGCCGGAAACACTTCCGCCACCACTAGCATCCATCATTGAACCCCAGTTTAAAAAGCCTGCATTATTCCACTGCATTTCACTTACCCAACCTACATGGTAATTTCCATCAGTGCCCTTTTGCATGCGCCCCGTGCCGGGGTCGCTTAAAGCTCCGGTAGGATCATTAAACATTATCGGATTATTGTTACCAAAATGAAATGGTGACAACCCAGTTGTAGATTCTGCTAAAATATCCACCCCTGTGAACCTTCCAATCTGTGCATCATACTTTCTAAAAAATGTATTGTAATAACCAAGCTCTTCTTCAAGCTCACTACCGGCGTTGTATTTATACGGGTCGGTAGTTTTTAGCAAGGCTTTGCTGCTGATAGCACTCATCTGCAGGCCAAAAGGGTAAAAGCTTTGCTATTGATGGTGCTAGCTATTTTCTTTTATACATCATTCTGTCACAAAAAGATTTTTCAATACTTAATTCACAACACACAATGTGAATTCGGTGGGACTTAATTGGGTCAATCACATGCGCCTGTAAAGGCGTAGAAATATTTTACTTGATTCTTTTAAATTCTCGCATTATCAAAGCTTCTAAATCATTAAACCTAATTTTTAAAGACTTTGATGTTATTGAAATAGGAGAACCATACGCTCTTTGATTGGCTAACATAGCCTTCTTCGAAATATAACTTTTAGCCCGCTCAATGTACTTTTCAGGTTTATTAGTACGAACTAATAGAATTTTGGTAGATGCAACTTGTCTTATTTCTATACCTGTAATATCTTGCCATTCTATGAACACTATTCCTAATACATTTGAATTATCAGTTATCCCCTTTTGGTCGATTATTAAACCGGGTTTGTTATCAAATAATTTACGAGCTATAAAAAGCAAACAGAACCCAAAAAAAATGAAACTCGACACTCCGATAATCCTTACAACTTCATAATTTCTGAATATAGGGGAAACAAAATATTCTGGTTTTACAGTCGCTAAACATCCTACAATGACAAAAAGCAAAGACCCAATTAAAGCCAAAATAAGCTTTCTTTTACTAAGTGGAATTTCAATTTTATCATCCATATTTAATAGTTTAAATTACCTCCCATGATATATATTTACTGCACCTTGGCCTGCGTCTGAACCCCAATTTCCACCCAAAAGACCTCCTACAAAACCACCGATTATCCCCCCAGGTATAGCACCAACACCCCCAAACAAAGCCCCAATCCCTGCACCAATCTTTGTACCTAATATTCCAACCGCCAATCCACCACTTATACTTCCAACAGTTTGTGCAGCAGCACTTTGTGCATTATACCCAAATTGGTTGCCATCCGACTGATACCCGTTGTACGTTTCTATCCCGCCGATAATGGCACTAGCAGCTATCGTGATATTACCTGCTAGTTTATATTGACTTGCAGTTTTCAACGCCACAGAACGACTACCAGTCCATCGATTCCCTCCCCAAGATTTATTATAATACTTTCCATTTTTTCCAAGCCACTGATCACCGGGGTTAAAATTGTAAGAAAAAGCACCGTAAATACCATCGCCAATGTCTAAAGCGAGTTTTGAATTATCCCAGTTTGCAGAATTTTGCGAAGGTGCATTATTGAAATACATCGTCCAGGTTCTCCTTGTCCCGACAGAAACTTCTGCTAAGGAATTATCAGTTGCATCTGCATTATTATAACCTCTGTCGCTCGGGTTAAAATTGTATCTATTCCCAAAACCCCAGTCCCCATTTTTTCTCTGTCCAAATTTATCGCCAAACTTCATCTGATTTAGTACACTTGAGGAACTCATGCCCATAGCATTGGAATAATTGCTACCTCCACCGCCGCCGTTTAAATCCATACCACTGCCCCAATTAAAGAACCCCTTGTCGTTCCAGAGCATTTCAGTAACCCACGGAGTATGGTAATCGCCATCAGGCCCCTTTTTCATACGACCCGTGCCGGGGTCGCTCAAAGCCCCGGTAGGGTCGTTAAACATTATCGGATTATTATTCCCAAAATGAAAAGGAGACAACCCTGTCGTAGACTCCGCTAAAATATCCACCCCAGTAAACCTTCCTATCTGTGCATCATACTTTCTAAAAAAAGTATTGTAGTAGCCAAGCTCTTCTTCCAGCTCACTACCGGCGTTGTATTTATACAGGTCGGGAGTTTTTAGCAAGGCCTTGCTGCTAATAGCACTCATCTGCAGGCCATAGGGATAAAAACTCTGCTGCTGCTCTAGGGGAGAACGAACAAAAATTTAATTCATTCGTGACACAACATGACAGCGCCGCAGAGGAATAGCTGATTTCTTTTAGGATAGATCCACAAATAGCAAAAACAGAAGATGGAATTCAACCAATCCCCCGAGTTGTCTTCTCGCTAATTCTTATATCCCAATTGAATCTAACTGCATTTTAATTGAATTCGTAGATTTTGAGACTATCTTATTATGTTTGACAAATTCGACAATTGCATGTGGAGTATTTATAGAATCAAAGAAAGGCATAACTTTTTCTTCAAAAACATCTTTCAATTCTGATTTTAATGTATCCTCGTCTTTTAACACCCAATGTTTATTTATAACCCTTCCATTGAAATCATTGATTAGTTCTCCTATATTAAAGTAAACTACCCCTTCGGATACAGAAGGAGTAGTAGCCCTACCAAATACTTTTAAAAAAGTATCAGGAATAATTATCCCCATATTAATTGTAAAAACATTGTTGCCTTCAATTTTAAAAGTATATTTCTGCACCTCTAAAATCTGTACTATGTCGTTTACCTTTCTAACAAAAGACACCTTACTTTTTTTAAAGGAGTAAGATAAAAACAAGTCTTCAATAAAATTCATCAGTACTTTGTAATCTAACATTAAGTGTCGCTTTATGGATTATAATAAATTACCCTACCATGAATACCCAATTGTTTTTTGTATGTATTAGACTGATACCATCCTTTCAATCTACCGGAGATCGTATTCGGCTTTAACTCCAGAAAATTTCCTGAAGGCGTAATGACGTCTGGACGATATTTGCGCCCATTTTTTCCTATCATCGTAACTTCAGCGCCCCAACCTTTAGCCAAAACTCTAAGCTTTAACGCTTCATGAGTTTCCCGACCAATTTTTGCAGCAGTCCTCGCAATCTTCATCCCTTCAAAAATTTTTCCACCTATTGGGATCATCGAACCCAATCCTATCATTCCTCCGGAAATATCTCCTCTACCGAAACTTATTCCAGCACTGATTAGTTCAGCCGCCTGAGAAACTAATGGAAATTCAGTCATTCCTATTCCGTCAAGTGCCATTTGAATCCCATCTAACCAACCACCCCTATTAAAATCTACTGCTATATTACTTGAGATTAAACTGTAATTTTCGCCCTGCTGTTCGTAAAAAAAACTTTCCCCATAATCTGTATTTGTGACAAAATTACCAGAACCACTCTCATTTCCGTATTTAAAATTAAAAGCTGTCCCTGTTCCACTAGGCGTATTAACATATGTACGTCCAAATTCAGCATTACTTAAAAAGTTATACCAAAAACCACCAAAAGGCCCAACAGTTCCCCCACTGCCCATATCGTCAAACCCATCAAATCCATTTCCTTGCCTGTATTGTATACCTTCTGCTGCTGTGCCGGCCAATAAATCTCTTCCATGCCATTTGTTACCATGGCCATCCATGTGAGTGTATTTGTCGCCGAATGGATCATTATACATTACCGGATTATTAGCCCCAAAATTATACACACTCATTTCGGTACTTTCTTCACTTCTTATATCCACCCCCGTAAACCTTCCAATTTGTGCATCATACTTTCTAAAAAAAGTATTGTAATAACCCAACTCTTCTTCCAGTTCGCTACCAGCATTGTATTTATAAGGGTCGGTAGTTTTAAGTAAAGCTTTGCTGCTGATAGCACTCATCTGCAGGCCATAGGGGTAAAAACTCTGCTCCTGCTGTAAAGGGCCGGTAGTATGCGTTACAGTAATATCATCAAAGAACACATCTTGCGGGCTTTCGTTGCTCACATATACATAAAGGTAGCCGTTTTTGCCTATGTTTTGCAAGGGTGCAACCAATGGTTGTTTGCTGCTGCCGGCTGCCACCTGCACTACACCACTGTTGCTGCTTACATAGTTAAACTGTTCATCTACCAATATATAATTCAGGTAGCCCTTGGGTAGTGCATTATTATAGGTTCGGTTGTTTAAAAAGTTGGTGATATTGGGATTTAGCAGATTGCTGATATCCGAGGCACTGCTTATGGCAAACTTGCCGCTGCTGCTATTGATAACACCGCCTGCGAGTGCTGACACAATATCATTTAGCAGATTAACCCCTTGTTGTGGCTGCTGAACGGGCGTATTGTAAAATGCAAAACTGTTCACCTGTACCTTGTCGCCTTTCATTACTTTTAAAACCAGTGCAGGCCCCGTCTTATTGCCGGTTACATTCAGCTTTACTACTTTGGTGTTGGTAGGGTCACTGTCAAATGTTGGTATGGCAGTTTTAAATGCCGTGGTGTTTACCGGAGTATATTCATTTTTAAAAAGGCTATCTTCCAGTGCCTGCCTTGAAGGCTCCATGGTGGCTGCGTAGGTGGTAGTATCCCTGCCTTCGGTAAGCACAGTACGTACATTTCCTAAATGATCTTTTAAATAATATTCGTATTCAAAGGCATAATAAAATGCGCCGGTAGTGGTCATTTTTTTACGGCTGTTCCTTATTTTACCCTCTTCGGTCATTGCATACTGCAGGGTATCGTTGAGGTAAACAAAACCAGCGATGTACTGGTAATTTTTTACTACAGGTCCGCTACCTGTGTAATTATTGATTTGCTTACGCAGTAAAGTACCTCCGGCATCGTAGTAATAGTTGGTACTTGTTTTGCCAGCTATTACAATGGAATCAGCCTTGTCTAAAAAATTAAACACCGCACCCGCATTGTTGGCGGTGGTATGCATGTGGCGGTTATTATCTTTTGTGATATTGCCATTGATATCATAAGTGTAATCATTGCCTGCCAATACAGTGTCCTTAAAATCGCCCATCGGGCTATTGTCTGCAATACCATCCGTAACTTTTAATAGTTGGTTGCTGTTTGCCGTGTATAGATAAGTAAGCGAATCAATAGTGGTAGAACTACCAATTTTTAAACCCCGCTGGCGCATGGTCAATATATTGCCATTAATATCATATGTAAGGCCATCGGATGTATAGTCTGTTTTATCTTTTGTCCATGCAGTAGACCCGGTGTTTTGCTGGCTAAAGTTGGCCGATTGCAAGCGATTGGCATTGTCATAAGCAAAGCCATAGGCACGGGCAATATTATCACCGGCTGCTTTCCACTGCACGCCTGCAATATTACCGTTTAATTGCACATTGTTAAAGCCGGTATTGTACCGCATTATTTCGCCAAACCATGCCGCATTACTATCTGCAGCGTTGGTGATATAGGATTCGTTGATACCCTGAAGCCAACCACGAATGTTGTATGTATAGATTTGTGTTTCTACAGCCGTACCTATCAGTTTGCTTTGAACCTGGCCCAATTCGTTGTAAATATATTGACTGATGGTTTTATCTGGCTTTCCATCTATACTTTTTATGATGTTTGTTAACCTGCCTGCATGATCGTAGTTGCTTTTAGTAAGTATCGTATGGGATTGCGCATTGGTGCCATTTTTTTGATGGGCAAGGTGACTGCGTAGCACTCTACCTACAAAACTATACTGCACCGTGGCCACATCTTTTCCGCCAGTTTGATTGATTTGCTTGGTCTGTATGCTTCGGCCATTGCCATCATAAATATTTAAAGTAAACAAGTAGTTGCTGGTTTTTAATTCCAGTTTGCGGCTACCGGTAACAGCACCCCTTATACGCTGGCTGCTAATGATCTCCTGCGGATAATTCGGGCTGGTATTGTACGCTGTAGTAAAATTAGTACTGTTGATATTGGTGGTTTCCAGGGCAGATGTAAGTGTGGTTCCGCTGCCAGCTACCCAAGTGTAATCATCATAATAATTTTCGCTGTGAATGGTGTAACTTCCGGCTAAAGTTGGATAGGCCAGACTTCTTGCGGCTCTTGCCAAAACAGTGTCTTTTATATCTGATGTTGTAATTAACCCTGTTTTGGTTGGTCTGCTTTGTGCATCGTACAGTACAAAATTCCATTGATTGGTTTGTCTTAAAAAGGGATCCTGGCTCATTACAGGACGATCATACAAATCGTATGCAATGTATGTTTTGCCTTTGCCTGGAACTCTTTTCATTGTTACCCTTCCCCTTGCATCGTAAAAATAATTAAAGCAGAGATTGCTATTTATAGTACCATTTGTGGGAATGTTCCAGTTTATTGCGCCTGTATTTAGTGCCTCTACAGCCTTTGGCGGTATCACCATCCGCAAATTACCAGCTTCATCGTATACATTGTAAGTGCAAACCCATCCTGCATGGCCTGAAGCAGGGCTTGATGCTAATTGGGTTTTTGTCAGCACCGTTTGCCCCAAATTGTTTACATATTGAACAGCCTTTATCCCTCTTTCATCGGTTACTTCCTGCACCGCTAGGCTACCGGGCGAATAAACGCCGTATTTCACAGGTTCATCATCTTCTGAATTGATGGGGATAGTCCAAAGTACCACGCTATCGGCTACCGTATTGGCTCTGCTGGTAAAACTAATGCCCACCCCCGCGCCGCCCCAGCTATTGCCCTGGGCCATTGTCTTTCGGGTTATATTGAGCGGTGAACCATCATAGTTGGTTCTTGAATAAATGATCTGTTCATTGGGGAAATGTGTTTTATAAAATGCCGAGTCCAGTGCAAAAGCATTGTGTTTATAACGGCCGTCATTGGTGGATGCCGTAAAGGGCAAATAACTGATAGGACTTCTGCCGTATTCATCGTACCATACCGGTACAACATTGTCTTTTTTTGCCGGAGATGTTTGTTTTGTAACTACCTGCACTGGTCTGCCAAGTCCATCCATATATTGAGTGCTTACCAGAACATCTTCAACCAGAGCGGTCATATTGAGTTGCGCACTATCTGTTATCGGCTTTGCCGCTGCATAAGTGCGAACAAAGTTGCGTGGCGTATCAAGCAAGTTTAAATAGTCAGGCAGTTTGATGGGTGTTGCTGCCGCAGGTGCGGTGGTGGCTGTGGGTATATTTTGAGCGTAAGCCGATGCAGTGCTTAGCAACATCAAACCAGCAATGAGTATTTTGTACATACAATATAGTTGTAGGTTTTATTTTTATTTTGGTCTCTTATCTTTAGTCATAAAAAGGTCAAAGGCCAGATAAATCAGCAGGTGCTGAAGGGGCTTTTATCGCTTGTTGAAGTCCTGCATCAAGTGGGCTTACTTCGTTGCTGTAAACGCCTGTAATCCTGCCATTGATGTCAATAAGAAATTTGGTAAAGTCCTTGTTTATTGTGCCATTAAGCATTCCATTCAACTTTGCATCGCCCAACCATTTAAACAGATTGTTTTTGTCAGCTCCTGAGACTATGCTTTTTTCGGCTACCAGATAATGGATACTATATTTTCTTTTTAATTTTAGCCAGATAGATGCATTTTCATCAGGCTCATGTCCAAAATCGTTGCTCGGAAAAGCTATTATCACCAAACTGTCTTTATAAAGCTGATGCAATTTCTCCAGTTCCCCGTACTGGACTGCCTTGGTGCTGTTACCTGCTGTGTTTACAATAAGTATTTTTTTACCTGAAAAGGAAGCAAAATCGATGTCTCCCCCATTAATATTTTTTACATTAATAGTGTAGATAGAGATAAAATGTATAAAAGCTGCAAATAGGTAGCTGATTGCTGTTGCCATATTAAATATATTTAATTGAAAGTTTAAATTTGAATTACTCCGGCCCTCCACTTACATAACAGGGATCAGGGCTGTAATAAAAGCCAGTTGCTCCAATACTTCCATCACTCCATAAATAATGAAAAGTGCACCTCCATGTCCAGATGCAGTCGCTGGGACCGCACACTTTTACCCATTCTATGGCAGTGACATTTTTAACTGCAATCTGGCATTCACAATTAATATCCTTTTCAATAAGATTGCCATTTTCATCGATTGCGTTGCATGTACGAGGACAACTTGCGCATGCAATCGGATCAACCATTTCCCGCCCTGTTCCAAAAGATTCACTAAATGGGTTTACATCGGTTTCAATTCTGTTTCTTTGTGCGTTTTTTGTGCTCAAACACCTGTACCCGGTTATTGTCCAAACTGGCTGCCAATTAATGCGAATGGTATTAGAGAATTCATTTTTCTTTATGATGTATTTATCCTTATCACGTAATAGCACTACCCGATTTAAGCTATCATATTCTGTGTAGCCAATTGTATTATTGGCATCAGCAGTGCTTGTGGCACCAACCATCGGTTCATAGTTTGTGGTAACCATGTTTGCATCTTTTGGGTGTAGCCTTAATTCATCTATTACAGCAGTGCCGCTCACTGTAACCGTTATTACACCTGTGCAAGTGTGAGAATAGAGCCGCCAGCTTCCTTGCTGTGCCAGCAAAACGGGCGTGGTACTACCGGAAATAGTTACCGGGGACGAAGCTGTTGTCCAGTAGGTAACTAAATAAGTAACCGCCGAATTTAAGCCACCTTTGCTAATCGTTCCGTTTGTGAGGTTGTAACTGACCTTACCAGTAATAGAAACTGTTTTGTCTCTTATCGACGAGGCCATTACCCAGTTGCCATTACCGTCAGATTCAAAACTTGTGTAGGCAACATCTGTAAATTTTGCATTTGAGATATTGGCTACAGCAAACTGATTAAAATAGCTATACAGTATTGAATTGCTTTGGTTTGTATTTGGGCTTTTTATCTCAGTTACATTTCCTGTGGTGTCGAAAGAAACAAAATTCTGCTGTGGTTTAAAATAAGTGCTGTTACGAACAAGTACACCCGGGTTAAACAATCCTATAACTTCTTGTGAAATTGGTTTATTGGACACAAGGCTATAAATATTGAATGGCTTAATATAGCCTTTAGGAAGTTGCTGGTATTCTGTAATTTGAGCGCCAATTAATCTTGGATCCGGATCTCCTGTTACCCAATCCTCCGTTGCCACAGGTACAAAAATGCTACTATCCCTCAGTATACCGATCGTGCCGTTCAAAGTATAATTGTAAGGATAATAGGTCCTTTTCTCCAAACTCAAACCTCTGGTTTTATCGTACTGGTTTATTACTTTAGTTATGTTATAGTTGGTGTCATACACCATATCCTCTCTATTGACCTGTACAGAGTTGTCCGGATGAAAAAAACTGTCAATGGTTGCTGTTAATTCAGCTCGGCCGCTTTCTGGAAAATACAGTTGTCCGCTGAAGTAGTTACCAATAATAGTATTAATGTTATTGGAGGTTGTAAGATTTTTAATCAACCTGTCTCTCCCCAACTTTAGTGATTGAAAATTCGAGTTTTCAAATAAAGTGTTAGTTATTGAGAAAGTATTTGTTGTTGATTGTATCAGACGGTTGCTGCTGTCATAAAGAAGGGTTCTTTTAGGTAATCCTACGGCCCATTCTCGTTTATTGGCAGGACCATAAGGAAATATAGCTGAAGAAACGTTGGTTAATGCGTCCTTTGGAGACGTAAATTCATAAATTGTTTTACCAACTTTCCCTGGCGTATCTCCAACATATTTGGTCACTTCCACCCTACTATAGCCAACCACGTTCCCCTGCGTAAAGTCAACGGTACTAACAGGCTCACTGGAAATTGCTGTTTCATTTGTAGTTACGGGGTTTGCATTATTGGTGTATTGCACTTTTGTAACAGGGTAATGATATGTTGGCGGTAAACCGTAAAAGCCGGAACTCTTACCTTCGGGAGTAAGATATTGGTAAACCGTAGTATTCATCGGGCCTGAGCCAGGTTTTGCCTGATAGATGCTATGAATCCGTAACCCTCCGGTAATGTTAGCAGTGCCAGTACCAACTGTTTCATTATTCCAAGTAATAGTAAGAGGTAGTCCACCCGGTGCAGTTGTACCTGATGTTACTGTTGTTTTAAAAAGGTAATTTCCATTCGGGAGGGTTGCATTGAAAGTAAGATTTCCAATATAAAACAATTGGTATAGACTGATTGTTTTACTTGCGTATATCGTATTGCCATCGGGGCTGTTAACTGTACATATAACATTGGCACCACCTGAAAAAGGTGGCGTACCAATTCTTGGCAAAGAACTACCAAAAACTATATTAAATGATACTTGGTTACTAATGACTTGATTAAGGGTGATACTTGTTTGAGTGGCGTTTATAGCATTGATTGAAATTGTCTGAGGTACAATATCATAAGGAAAAATGCTATTATTTTCAAAATTGTATATTGTTTTACCTCCTGAAGGATCCGTAATTGAATGTAGAGAACTCGCAATTGGCTTCGAACCCAGAGATAGAGATCTGTCAACACCATTTGGATAAATCCCAGGAATTGAAGGGGTGGTTTCCATTGGATCCTTATTGATAATTGATTCTTTGTAAAATCCCCAATGGTCGCGTTTGTTTTCTATAGTATCGCCATATGAACCACTAGCCGGATATAACAGGCTTGAGTAAGAAAATTTATACCCTGGCATGGTAGCGCTTTTGGTAAAATACTGCACACCACTTAAAAAAGCCCTTACATTACCTGAATCAATTCTAAAAATGGCACTCCCTCCTGGCAGAGTAGGATCATCAATTGATAAGGTATCATACACCACTTGCTTACGTTCAAAATAAAAACCGTACCTAAAAATACTATCACTAAAATAAAGCTTACTCAAGACAGGAACGTTCATTTTAAATTCTAAAGAATCATGGTATTTAAAATCAATTCTCTTCATGTCTGGAAAAACAATACTGGATAATTTCAACTGGTTATTTATTGTTCTTGTACCTAAGGCATTAAAAGTTTCAGTTGTAAAGCCGCCAGCCCGATGGATAGTTCTTGGTAAGTTTACTGGTACCGAGGTTGTACTGCCCGTATAATTGAACTGTATAAATTCCGACCCAAAAGGTGGTATTATTTTACTTAGGTACCACGCTGTAGGATACAAAAAATTTTGATATCCAAATTGAAAAGTAGCGTAGGATATTGGGGAAACTGAGGTTCTTTCAACTTCACTAAATACATACGTGACACCATCTTCGGTTTTAATTCTAAACGAACCTATTGCCGTTGAAATACCAGGTGCAGCAGAATAAGTAATTTTTAATTTTGAAAGTGGCACTGTAACCACCTGGTTGTTTTTGCCGATATAAAATTTTCCACCCCTACCATTGAAATTAAACTGGAAAATATCCTGCTCTGAATCCAAAGAATCATAATAGTATTTGTTTGCGTTTGCTCTTGGGTCTGATGGCAATGCGCCTGAAAATAAAAAACCCGTGACCGGATATTCATCCGGCATGCCTCTAACTGTTCTGGTGATGGCTCCCCCAACATTAATGTTCCAGCCAAGACCTACTGAAGATGGACTTTCGCTCACCCTTACACCACCCGAAGTATAGTCAAGAGTCATATTTAACCCTATACCACTTCTGTGGCTGTAACTATAAAGTGGAAGCGATATAGTAGGTAGGCCAGTGTACAAATTAATATCAGTAGCTGCCCCTTTACTTGCAGCCATAGCATCCGGACTTAAAGACATAAAATTCGCTTCATTGGTACCGCCCTGTGAGTACACAGGGTTTGAGTTAAAAAAGAGCATTACACAGAGTAAATAAAAAAGAATACGATTCATTCCTATAAATTGAACTGATTAAAAAAATTTAGTAACATTATTTATTAAATCCATACCCGACTCGAAACAGTATTGGTGAACTGCCGGGATTATGCTGTCTACTCAGTAAATCATAAAGCAATTGCAGGTTGCTTCCTTTCAACCATTTGGTTTTTAAAGCAATCCTTTTACTTACACCCAAGAGGCCCGATGGTAGCCAGACTGACTTTTGCTGTTGAAAAGCTGTAACGGCTGATGTGAGGTAATTCATCTCGTAGCCACCACTTAAGTAAAATTGTTTACGTAGTTTCCAGTCGCAAAAACTTCGTAATCCAGAACCTTGATTTGTAAACCGAACTCGTTCAAGCGTTCCCATACCCAGCTTGAAACTGGCACCTATGCCTATAATACTTTTATCAGAAATTTTATAACCAGCATTCAGAGCAATATCTGCTATACCAGGCATAAACGTATTGTATCTGGAGAACTGCAGATTGCTGCCAAGTTCAATCCGTTGTAGGAATGTTTTTGTTTTTTGAGTATTTGGTTTAAAGTTGACATCACTGATTTCTTCGCTGCTCCCTACGGACTGTTTAATCATTTTATCTTTGAGATCATTTAACTTGCCCTGAGCTGCCCGCATATTCTCCTGTACCTGACTGACTGCATTTGGCCCTCCAACTGCTACCCGCTGCTGAAGCAATTCCGAAACAGCTGAGCGTACCTGCATTCCCTCCAGGCTTCCTGCGCTTCCATAATTGTCGGGCAGCGAAAATAATGAGGAAAGCATGCTATTCTCTTTTACAAAATCCCGAAACGTTGGAATTTTTGCCAGGATGCCTTTCACCGTTTCCTCTGCTTTTTTTGTATTGGAAAATAATTCCTTGTAATTTTTTAATGTTTCCGTGTAGTAGTAAGCTTCTTTATTTATTTTAGTGAGGTATTTACTTTTCCCGATATGAACGAAGGCCTGCTCAATCAATTGCTTTTTGCGCTCTTTAATAAATTGTTGAATGGCTTCACTTTTATCCTCTTCATCTGCCAGTTCCTGCATTTTATTGCTGGAAGCTTTTACTTTTTTAATTAAACCACTATCAAGCTGTTGCTTTTGTTGAGCCAGGTATTTTAGACCAGTAGTTACATCGTCCTGGTATTTGTTGTAGGGAGCTTTGTATTGCAGCGCAACGGCTTCGCCTTGCTTAACTTTTTCTAATAGCGAGGTAAATGTAAGTTGATTGTTTCCAAATAAACGTGTGGCAGTTTCAGGGCTTGTTTTTTCCAGCAGGTTTTTAATCTTGTTTTCCCAGCGACTAAGTTTAGTAAGAGTCTTTTCTGTTTTGTTTGTAATGCGGTTGGTGTATTGATCTACTTTTCTGTTTATCCCGGTAATATACTTTGTTGGTATTTGTTGAAGACTTTCGAGTGTACTATCTATCTCCTGCGAGTATGCATGCATATTCAACAAGGTTAGGACAATAAGGGATAAAAGCAATATACGCTTGATCACAATTTGGTAATATTAGGCACTCAAAAAGACGACTGGTAATCGCAATAAAACTAGGGAGTAAGGGTTATTTTATTAACAGGTACTGTGGAGTTTTGATTACGCCGTAAACATAAATCAGATTTTTCAAATTCCTATATACCCACTTTGTGGTATATAGATAATCATTTTAAGAAAGCTTTGCTGGTATTGACTTGTAAAATTTATAGGGAGAAAAATAGTTAAAAATGGAGTAGTTGTACTGAATTTATTGCACCGTAATTTCATCAATTTTTGAGAAATTACTGAGTTTTTGGGTTCCCTAACGGGAACGGATAGTATTAAAACGAAAGCTTTTGAAAAATATTGAGTACGGGATGTATTATTTCTTCTTCTGCCTCCTCATTGTATTTAAAACCACCTGAGAAACTGCTGCTCTCTTGCGTTCCATTTCCTCTTTTGTTATTGCATCATAAGATACATTCACCCGGTATCCCTTCAAGAGGGCTTCTTTTAGAAAGTCACGTTAATAGAGTTATCTACATAACAGGCTCTTATTTATTAACACTAGCAAGATAAATAGTACTCCTTTTATAGTAGCTGTAAGAGGGACTATACCGAATATATCCATACTCTTCCAACTGCCCGATACACTTATGATATGTAACGATACTATGAATATGTGCTAACTCCATAATGGCTTTACGACTAACAGGGAACGGGTTTTTAAACTCGTTTTTATGCCATAAAAGAACAAGTGCCATGTAGATACTAAAATGACTGACACTGAGCCGTTGGTCAGTGATCATATTACTGTAAAGATTTTCAAAAGTATTTGGGGGAAACATTATACTATTCCTCATTATAAACATCATTTCCGGCATTCAATAGCTTTTCTAAATCACTACTTCGGTATAAAAATAATCCACCAATTTTTTTTGGTTTTAGCTGCCCCGTTATGCGGAGGTTTTGTAAAGTTCCAGAAGATATTTTAAGCTTCTTTCTGATGTCGCTGCTTCTTAGCCACTCTATATTTGCGCTGTGTTCGACGAACAATAATGCTTTAATGTCATTCAGTAATTGAATACGAAATGACTGTAAGTCTTCCTTTGTTAATATTTCGATACTCATAAAATTTCATTTAGATTAATGATAGTTTCCCTGTTCACTGTTTCATTTTACTCAAATGCTGCCATTAAAATTGCAAGCTCAACCGGCATACTTTTTTGGAATTGAACTTTTCTTATTACCATTCTTGGAGATACTTAAACGTTTCTTTTGTATTAATCCATTTCCGGATGAAGTATGCTCTTCGTCTCTTAACTCCTCCCCTTTATTGGCATCTGATTCTTTCTTTTTTGCCTGCATCTGTTTTTCTAACAAACGATTTTGCAAAAACCGATATGCCTCTTCTACCGATATACCTGTTTGGCCTTCAAAAAAATAAAACCGTTGGCTTACTTCAGACTTATTCTTTAAAGGGCTGATACTCCCAAACAACTCCTGGTATGAAACCTCACTCCAATATTTTAGCTTAAGCCCTACAGCAACAACTTTACCTTCTTCCGATTTTTCTAACTCAGAAAGGCCTTCTATTACCGATTCAACTTTCAATTCTTTTTCCCAGCTTGTTTTATCTTCCAAATTCAATTGCTTTTTTGCATCAAAATCGAAAGCATTTTTCCAATCAATTTCTATCATTGATTTTTCCAGGTTAGAGATATTAATGCCATTTATGGCAGCATCAATTAAAGACGTTTCCTTTTGAAGAATAGCATCATAATACGACAAAACATAAATGTCTTGCTTGATATCCTTTTCAAAAAATAGTTGAAAGCTTAACTTGTCTTTGGCCTTCTCTATTTTTTGAGAAAGGATAAAATTTTCAGGCTTAAAACTGATTCGCTTTAACAACGAATAGCCTGCATTTTCAAAACCTAACGATTGCAACTGTCCCAATAAAGCTGAAATATTTTCGATATTCATTTTGCAAACTTTTAAAATGAAAAATTGGTTTAGGGTTTCTGTTAAGATACCCCTAAACCTTTTTTACTGTTTTCCCTTTTCTTTGGTAAAAGCGTTTTATCTTTTTTCTTTTCTACCTTTTCTTTCTCTGGTTTAAGCTCCTGCTTCAACTCTTTTTTTTTATCATTTCCCCTTTCGTCCTTTACCTCCAGGCTGGGTGCTGTTTTACCAACAGATTGATAAATCTCTATTGATTCTTTTGCCACCAGCTTCATATTGGAATCGTATAGATTTACCTTTTTGAATTGTGGATCAGCTTCAATAAACATTTTATGGCTGCTGCCATCTTTTTCAATGGTAACGGATTGAACATTCCCTTTTTGAAGCGATTGCATTAACGCCTTTTCTTTATCTGACTCTTTCAAATCCGTTATGGGGAATTTCTCAATCGCTGCTTTCAAATCAAAGCCATACTTTTCATGAAATTGTTTTACTTCAAAATTGTTATTCTTGTCTTTGTTTTCAAAGTCAAGCT
>JBGSMI010000029.1:0-6247 GCA_041740215.1 Ferruginibacter sp. | reverse complement strand
CATAAACACCCACGCAGGAACTAATCAATTTTGTACCGCTGGGAAAAATGGGAAGTTGAAGTCGCATGAACGTTAAATTAATGCAACTTTATTTTGCGGAAAATTAAATTTTACCCATCGTGTGAAGGGGCAGGTCAGGAGTTCTGAGGTTTGGAGCCCCACGCATGGTGATTTAAAAAGGTACAGAACAACCCATAACTCATTGTTTTCAGTTAAAAAAGAAGTGCATCTTGAAGCAGCGCAGTTGGGAAAGTATATGGCCAATTTACCCACCATAAAATATGAACATATTCCACCTCAATTTTAAGCTGATGCAGAAATACATGTTTACTATAACATAAGCGATTACAATACGATAGGTGCAGATGATCAATTAAAACTGCGGGGCGGGCAAGTGTTTGTGGTAAAATATCTTAATGGAACCAACACGCCATTGGAAGCCTACTACCGCTCTGTAATTCCTGTAAGAGATTTAGGCGGTAATTTAATGAAAAATAATTTTTACGATCTGGTTGATGGGGATGGTGTAACCATTGGCATTGGTTGCCAGATGGGGGTGGAAATGCCCAAAAAGTAATTGACAAAAAAATAATTCAGCAATAATTAAATGGCAGTACTTTTTTAAGATGCTGCCATTTAGTTTGGTTTATATTGTATCCCTCTGCTCTCAAACCATTCTTTAAATTCCTGCCCCCGCTCACCGGCATAATTGATGCAGATCTCAGTGCCAGCGGGGATATCCTCCAATGCGTAATATGTAATTATTTTTTCTTCCCTGCTTAAGTAATAGATGGCATTGCAATGCACCGCATGATTGTATAGGGAACCAAAACCCAATGCTAAAGCCAGGGTGTTTTCTTCTTTATTGAAACTGAAAAAATAATCTACCAGGCGGGAAGCTTTCACCGTATCATAATCCACAGCCGGAATTACAATAACAGGGCATACTTCAAACGCCTCATCTTTACTGATGCGTTGTTTGCAAAAAACGCCGCGGCCTTTGCCTTTTATTTCTTTTACGAATAATTGTTTTTTCATGGCGTTACCATTTCGGGTGCAAAATAAACCGGCGTTGCATCATCGGGACTGCCATTGTAGTTCAGGGTAATTTCATCGCCGGGATAAATCGTTTTGCAGGCAGTGATTTTTATACCGGCCTTTTTTAGTGAAATGCTATACGTTGCATTGGCACTGTAAGCATGATTGTACAACGAACTGTAGCCCAACCCGAGTGCTACCTGAAATTTTGTATCACCCACCACAAAGTAATAACTGTACAGCATCGTCGACTGCAAAAATTCCTTATCTGCCTGCTCCATCAATATCACCGGCGCTATTTCTATAACAGCGCCGGGTCTGAATATTTGTTTTGCGAATACACCATTGCCATGCAGGCTGCTGGGTTTAATCTCAACGCCGGCTGCCTGGTCAATTTTTGTATGCCTGAAAAATGGTCGCATTAACGCTTATCAGGTTTAGTAAGGGATTCTTTAAAAGGTATATCCGCGTTTGTTTTTTTGATATGCTCAATCTTTGAAACTTTGTTGGTCACTTTGGTTATTTTGTCATACTTAGTGGCTTTCAACGCATCAGCATTTACGCTGGGTTTAAGAGCTGCTGGTTTTACCGTTTCTTTTTTTACAGTGGGTGTTTGTGCTTTTACACCAGCAAATATCAGCAGCGAACTGAATAAGGCAATTGTTTTTTTCATTTGATTTATTTTTTGTGTGAAGAAATAAAAGTTAGTTCATTCTTTTTCGTGAACCTTTCCAAACCTGCGTTACACCAATACCTACCAGCAGCAGCCTGTCTCTAACCGGGTAGTATGTGCGCTTACCGATGTTTATCAGTCTGCTATAAATCAATATTGGTTTCTGCAATTGGTTGGTGTTTAATCTTTCTTTCCATAACCTGTATAACCGGGAAAGGATACATCCGACAACCACAATATGCGTCCACCTTTTACGCAGGAAAAATAAGCGTCGTAGGTTTTTGGTTTGCCTTCCATGTCAGAAAAATGTATCTGCCAGGCATTGGGCAATGTAAATTTTCCGTTTGACTTTGCACTTTGAAATTTAATATTGCCTACAAAGCCACTTGCAACGCCGATATCCCATTTGTATGAGTTGTTATCTTCAAAAATAAAATTTTGTGAAGCGGCATGGGTGTCGGCACCTGCACTTGCGCCGGTGTAGGCATTTACGTATTGTGTCATGCCGGAAAAGTTATTTGTCCATCTGCCTTTTAGGTCGCTTGCAGCAACTGCAAACTTATTTCTGTATTGCATGTTGGCTGTTTTCTCCCAGTCATAAGATGTTGGGTGATAAGGGCCGAATTCATTTTCGTAGCCCGCTTTAGTATCAGTAACAAATTCGAGATAGGCGCCACTGCCATTGCTGTAATGTTCTTTAAATAATACAATGTGCACTTTTTTACCGGAAGCATTTTCTGTGGCATCGGCTTCCACAAATGTGATCGATTGCCAACTCTGGATGCTCTTCCATTCAAAGTTGCTCATATTGCTGTAGCGGGGCGCCACCAACGTATTCCATGCATTATAATCTTCCTCTTTTAATACCGAGTTGTAGGCATCTGCTATTGCGTTGGGATAATGCACCAGTATGTTAATCGTGCCTTTTGTTACCTGTACCCAATCCTGTTGTACAGTGCTTGTCCAGCGATCATCAAAATTGGTAGAGGTAAAAGAAAAACCGTTGGGATTAGCAGGCATTGTGGTCGGGTTTGCCGGAGAATTATTTAATGCAGGTTCGGTAGTACCGGGTTTACTTAATTCGATGGAGCTAATAAGGTTTTGTATATCGGTAATATAATCTTCTGTGTTGGTTGCTGCAACTATGCTTACCACTTTACCATAGCCGCTAAAACTTGTAAGCATGGCAAGCGCATCAGCCTGATTAAAAATAAATTTACTGCCACCACTTTTTATTTTCCATCCATCTGTTTCAGGAATGTTCGTTACCTGCGGGGTATCGGTGGTTTTATATTGTTTTACAACCAGTCCCTGCCATTCGCTCTCAAAATCCTGGTCCATACTTCCTTTACTGGGGGTACTGCTAAACACCCCAAGCTGGCACCAGGTTTTCTTTTGCTTATTCACAAAAGTGTAGGTGGTTACACTTTTTTTTACTTCCTTGTCCCAACCTTGCGGCGGAGCATAAGTGATGATGTCGAGTGTTTCTTTTTGTGCAGCAGCCTGCAATCCGGTTGCTGAAAAAAAGCAAAGTGTCAATACCTTTTTCATTTTCTCTTTTTATAAAGGTGATAAAAAAGCAGGTAAACATTCCTCCTCTAAAAACAGGATTTATGGTTTATTTACCACCCATTTACCCTGACCGGTTGTATTGGGCGCCATGCCTAATGAGCAGGTCATTTGTTTTGAATTGGGATCGTAGGTTCCGATAAATGAAATTGTTTCGCCACTACTTAAAAGTTTGTAGTTTCCCTGGATGCTGTTATTCGAAAACGTATATGTGCCCTGTGCAGCTACTGTGCCGGTCTTTTCATTGGCCATAATTACTTCACCGGTATTGGTAAGTGTGACAGCAACAGCCTGCGGGTATTGTCCATAATCATTGGTTTGTGTGCCGGTCCATTTACCGGTAATGGTAAATAATTGGGTTGTAATAAGGCGGGTATTTTGTTTTATTGGTCTTGTAAAAGCTGGCGGTGATGCTGATGCAGGAGCTGTTGGTGGCGCTGGCTCGTCATGTCTTCTTCAAAAGTAAAATGATTGCGCAGTGTATAAATGCCATGGGCGCTGGTATTACCCAATGCATCTTCATTAACGGTAAAGGGGATGTAATTCATGTTTGATCGTCCATTGATGACAGGGCCATTGCTGTGTTGCGATTTAATGATCGCTGAATTTAACCTAAATACGATGGGAGAAAACTCACCTGCCGCAGTAATACCTATCTGACGGCTGGCAGTTTTATACATGATTTGGCTTACGATATCTTTAAAAGAGGGGAGATTGATTGCATTGGTATTGCTTACCCGGTAACAGCCATTGTAGCCATTGCAATACCTCAGTATAGCAAGCATTTTAAGATTTACACCATTGAATGAATTGATCATGCTGCTTTCGAATGCGGCCTGCAACTGGCCATTGCTGCAGTTGTCCCATTCCCGGATGGTTGGAATGATGGTTATAAAATCACCAGCCTCTACCCGTATTCTTTTAAGATTGGGAAATTCATTGCCTGGAAAGAATTGGCTGTCAGACGACATACCACCTTTGTTATCCGGGTTTGCATGCCCGGCCAGGATGCGATCTGGAAAACGGTAGGTATCACCATAAATTTTTGAAACCAGTTTGTCGGAATATTTGGTAACGTCATATGGATTGGCCGCCGAATAAAAGATTACAAAATACACTTCATCTCCATAGCCATCAAAGTTCAAAGGGTCGTCTTCGGTTGCTTTGTTGCACATAAAATCGTTCAGGTCGATGGTGATCCAGCCCGGTGCATTATTGTAACTTTGTGCGCTGGCAAAAAAGCTTTTCATCACCAGCAAAACAACAATTATAATCTTGTTCATATCATTTGTTTGAATTGGATAATTGATGATGTAAATGTGACCATTTAAAATGCTTTTGCTGCTCCTGTAAAAAGCAGGAGATTTAAGAGCCGTCATCAAATTATGTAAAATGGGAGAAGGGGAAGCCAACCATCGGTCACAAAGTGTAACCTCAGGTTGACGATCATGTGTTTTATTGCGGGGCTTTTTCGTGGAGAGTGACGGTTGTACTTCCTTATGTCTCTAAACAGTGCCTTTTTTAGTATATTTGTTTCATGAAAGCGTTAGTAGTTACCCCGAAAAATAGTAACGAATTTAAATTCGTTTCAGACTTACTTAAAAAATTAGGTGTTGGTTCTTCAGAAGTAAATCAGGAAGAATTAGAAGATATCGGAATGTCCAAACTGATGCGCCAGGTTGATAAAACAAAAAAAGCTAGTCGTACAGAAATAATGAAAAAGCTGTCAGCCTAATGAAAGTTGAATTCCTAAAGAAATTTTCAAAAGATCTTGATGATGTAAAGACAAGATCTGTAAAACAAGCATTGATTCGTGTAATAGGATTAATCGAAAATACTGATTCTATTGAAAGTATTCCCAATACTAAAAAGCTAAAAGGTCATAAAACCGCGTATAGAACCAGAATTGGAGATTATAGGTTAGGCTTCTTTTTTGGAAATTCAACAATCCTTCTCGCTCGCTTTGTACACCGAAAAGATATTTATAAAATATTTCCTTAATTGAGAGACTTCATGTCTTGCCTTGAAAAAGGTTGGACATTTTTTGGTGATTGAAATGTTGTTCAGGTTATTTTTTTTACCGGAACATTGATCACCTAAAAAAAAGTTGAAGTGAATTTTTTTAACCGTATCAAAATTCTTGTCTTTTGCTATGCAGTTGTTTTTTATTTAGCTAGCATGCCGGCATCGGTCAACAAAGAATAACCTCAGGTTACCAATCATCTATTTTTTTTTCGGGGCTTTTTCGTGGGTGCTTGCGGCTATTCATCTGAATGTTTTAGCGGCTTTGCCTTGGTACTTTATTTCTTTCTAATGGATTTCAATCGCTTGATATCATCTAAATCTTTCGGACGTGAATTTTCAGCTTTGTCTTGAAGTAATTCATTAAAGCCAATAAATTGCATATCTATTCCTTTTATGGTTGTGATTTATTTTTTTTCGTAAGCTTGCCTGAACTTAGTTGCTCCCTTCAGTTTAGGCAGGAAGCCCAGCGTAAACTTATTTAATTCGAATTTGAAATATGATTTTAGCGGATCAGGTGATTGCTCTTAAAAAAACACCTTTACATTTTGGCCAAGGTCAGCTAGAGCGTTTAAAAGTTTAAAGTAATTGTCATAGGTGGGATACCAAATATCAAGATCATATTTTTCCGTAGGAACGCCTGTAAAATTTTGAGACCATCTAAAATATCCATGAAAAGCCACTGCTGTACCACCAACAATTAAATATTGAACACTGTTGTTATTAAGTAGTTGGCAAACCCGGAGTATCTCTTCTGTTAAGTTCTTCTCCATCAACTTTAAGCTTTTTTTACTTTTGTCTTATTTAGCAACTGGAGAAATGCCTCCATCTCTGCTTCTATCTTTTTTTTATGATTAGCAGCCTTCTTAACCTTAACAGATGAATGCTGCTTCAAGCTTTTAAAAGTATTATATTTTGTCAATGTTGCCATGTCGGTAAAGCTAA
>JBGSMI010000443.1:0-12577 GCA_041740215.1 Ferruginibacter sp. | reverse complement strand
TCTTGCAGCAACTTTTTTAGTTGCACATTTTCTGTACGTAGTGCTAAGACTTCCGTATGTAATAATGATATTTCTGCTGCTGTTATGATAGTTTGCAAAGTTATGTAGTTTGTGGATAACTTCGGTGACCTGAATAGTTACATATGGCCGACTATTATAAAGCTGTTTTTCTGCCAATTGACGAAAGGATATTAGACCTTTACAAAGGCTATCTCCTCCACGGCCAGATGTTTCCTGACCTAAAAAAGGAAGATGTGTATAAAGAAACCACCTACGTTGAAATTGATAAGGAAGAATCTAAAATAGAAAATGTTTTAAAATTTGTTATTCTTATTCCATTTCTGCCATTGTTAATCTTAGCAGCAATAATTGGTGCGGTATTTAAGAAATATAAGTTCTTGCCAGATAAATTAAGTCATGCAGCCGATTCCTTTGTTGGATTCTTCTTCAAAAAAAGGTGGTAAAAAAAATGAAGTCTGAGAGATTACGGAAATATGAAGATGCTGTTGAAGAAGATGTTTTGGAATTTTTAAACCATTGCCATAGAAATTTTACAAAGGTTTTCATTTACTCATATACGCTTCTGGATGAAGAAGAGAATAAAATAATTAAGGATCTAATACAGCGAGGCCTTATTAATTCTTTTGTAAATATTTCTACCCTTTCAGAATTACAAATTCTATTCACCTCTCAATCTATTTCATTACATAATTCATTTGTTGTAGTAAAGGAGTTTTCTGAAGCCGAACAGGTGAAGGAGTTATGGGGTTCCGCTAATTTTATAAATGAAAGGAACATTAAATTTTGGATAGAAGAAAACTGGAAATATGATGCTAAATATTCTGAATTTAGATTTTCTTGTGAAGAGTCACTTATCGGTATGAAAGAATACGTCACTCATTATTTGGAAGCAAAAGACAAACCTTTTTTTACAAATGAAACAGTGCTTTTTATTGAGGATGGAGAAGATAAATTTCTTAACGATTATATTTCTTCTAATCTAACCAGCATAAATAAAAGACTCAAGAAGAAAAACATTCAGCTATTTTATTTTCCTCTCATAAAACGCAATAGCGAGTTTTTTCATGAAGGAGTTTATGATATATTACGATATCAAATTCCATTTTTATATTCACTTTCTGAACTAGAAATTCAATTATGCTTGCACGCATTAATTCAAAAACTTTCACCATCAGAGTTTTATAGACTTGTACTAGATAGTTTGGAACTTCCGTATTTTAAAAAGCCAGCTTTATTGAGAAGTATTGCGGGAGGAAACTCGCACAATGAAAAGAAATTTACATATGGCACAATTGATTATAAATCGAAAAAGGATCTTGACTCTTTTTTTGATTGGTATATTAAACAGGTTGGAATTCCAGGCGATTTTGAACGGGCTTTATTTAGTTCCAGAGATGATACCAGCCAACAAGAATATGATGCTGATAATTATTTCGAAAGGGAATCTCAGATTGAAACCAATGAATTAAAAAGTAAAATTGATTCCATAAAGGCCGAAGGGAAATATGGTGTTATTGCCGAAGCTTTAATGTATATGCTTGAGACTTTGAAAGAAGGAGATCCGGAATTATTCTTAAAAGTGAAGCCAGTTATTGAGAAAAGAAAACTTTTGGAATCTAAACTGATTTTAAGTTCAATTTATATTGATAAACAGAAGCGTATTTTTTTGCCTGATTTTGGAAACATAGAAGTGAAAATGCATGCTTTACCTAAAACCGTTTATCTTTTTTTCCTTCAAAATAGCGATGGAATAAGATTTAAGGAATTATACCAACATAAAAAAGAGTTGCTTGAAATTTATAACACGGTTACCAATAAATCTGAAAACGAGGAAATTAAAAGAGCGATTGATGATCTTGTGGATATGAAGAAGCCCAATATCAATCAGCAATGCTCCAGAATAAGAGCATCTTTCAGAAGTATTATGGATGAGCATATAGCGAGGTACTATTATATTGATGGCCTAAATGGCGAACCAAAGAAAATAGCTTTACCTCAAAATCTTCTCGACATTCGATTTATATGACAGTGTATCAAAACAATATTTCCAAAGAAATGTAGCGGACTTAAAGGAGGTATAAAAATCAGACTACCAGGCCCAATATTCATATTGGGCCTGGTAGTTTTTGTAAGCCAACAAAACACACTGCAAGGTTGCAGAGATTAGGATAACCACCCTCCGCCAAACTACTTTTGTTCTGCAATGATAATGTAATCATTGAAAATAAAAGTAGTATGAAAAATTACGAAATCGAAAACCTGAGGCTTTTAGCCAAAAGCTGGAACAATCTAGATGCAAGTTTGCTCGAAGGCCTCCTCACCCAAGATTTCATTTATGAATCTCAATGGGTTCTTTCACCATTAGTCGGTAAAGATAAATTCCTCAACTATCTGTATTCTAAATTTAGGGCAATTAAAAGTGCGATGCATACTCAGATAATTATAGTGTGTGCTGAAATGGCGTTTCATAAATATCCAACGGTTAAAGAAAAACCATGTTTAGTATTAACTCAAATTACCATTGTTGAAATGCGCCAGGTTTCAGTTCTCATTCAAACTAAGGTTGAAAAAATCAAAAGGATTGATATGTGTTTCATTCCCGATCCATCAGAAGCAATCTTAACAGGTGATATCCCAAAATAAAAATAGGCACTGTATTTTTTTTAATAAATATTTAAACAACTAAAATGGAAACATTAAACCAACAAAGCGAAAATTCATCAATTGAAAAAGTAATTGAACAGAAGGAGTTTATCACAACAAGAAAAGTAACAACGAAACCATTAAAAGATTGGGGCCATGAAGAAGCCGGATTAAACCAGGGTGATCCACTCGCCTTTGAAAGTCATTTACGGTTAATACAGACCGGCCATGTCGTGGATGAAAGCTACGATATAGATGAAGAATTGCGTAGAAAAAAACAGTTGGAATCCGAAATAACATTAAAAGAGGCAGAAAAAAATGGCAAGGAAAAAGACCAACAGCACATTAAAGAGGTAATCATAGCGGACAAGGAAAATCAAATTAAACAACGAAAGGAGAATATCGAACAGAAAAAAATCCAGGTGGCTGAGGGCATGATACAAAGCTTATACAACCCCTTCAGGTTTTGGTTGTATACAAGTTTTGGTGTTCTTATTTCAATATTCCTTGTTTTCTTTTATGCATCTGCCATGAATGCATCATTTTTTAGAAATATGCAACAGATAGTAAATAGTGGCGATGACATTTCTCTGATGCTTAATTCGATTTTTGATTCAAAAGGTATTTTCCAGCTGAATTCTAACTTAATATTTGCTTACTTTGGTGCATTCGTATTTTTTGGATTCGGACTACTTCCACATATTTTACACGATGGTTCTAAAGGGCAGTGGATTAAAATATTAATAGCGTCTTTGGTTTGTTTATGTATAGATGGGCTAATTGCTTATAAAATAGATAGTGGCATTCATGAGTTAAAAGGAATGATGGGCATAGGCGACTCAGAGTGGGGATGGTTTAAAAGTGTAAATTTTTACCTGGTACTTGCATTTGGTTTTGGGACTTACATGCTTTGGGGATTTATATATGAAGCTGCTATCAAAGAAAACGAAAAGATGAATGTGAATGCCAAAACAGAGATTGAAATTAAAGGGATAAAAAAACGCATCCGGGAAATTGAAAATGAGATTATTAAGCATAAACAAGAAATATCCGAATTACAAAAACTGATTGATTCACTGAGGTTGACGATAGAAGATCTGAAAAAAGACCTCGAAAGAGCCTTAACCAAACCTGAAACACTCTTACGTAACATGGAAAATTTTTATGCCGGCTGGTTGAATTATTTAAATGGATCAAATAGCAACGAAAACAAGAAAATGACATGTGAAACCATTTATAAAAACTTTCATCAAATGCTTAATTTAAAAACAGGGATGTCAAATTAAACAACTTTAAAAAATTTAATAATGAAAAATATAATATCTCTAATAGCAATAATAACCGGCCTGATTTCCTGCTCTTCAAATGTGGAGCAAAAAATAATATCAGCCTCCTTTGACAATTATGTCATAGTACTTGATTTGAGTGACCGCATTATTCAAAAGCCTGATCAGGTCGACATCGATACCAGTGCCATCAGGGCAGTATTTGAAAAATTTGAAAAATCCATTCAGAAAAATACAACCGTCAAATCAAAAGATAAGTTTTCTATCCGTATTATTCCCCAAAAATTGAGTTCATTACCTGGTAATAGTTTTGAAAATAATCTATCCATTGATTTGGGAAAATATAATGCAGGCGAAAAACTGGTTAAACTGAATCAGTTTAAAGCAAACTTTTCATTACAATTGGGATTGCTATACAAGCAGGCGCTGCTGGGAAATAAGAATAGTGATTTTGCAGGAGTAGATATATGGCAGTATTTTAATGACCAGATAAATAGCGATCTTGACAGCCGATACAATAATAAGGTGATGGTATTAACTGACGGTTATTTTGATTTTGAAGATAAAGCTCACGGTATAAATTCAAATAACCAGTCTACGACCTCTGCACCATTATTAGCAAAGTTGGAAGAGTTTAACTGGAAAAAGGAAGGGGATGAAAAAAAACTTGGCATTATTCCCGTAAAATTAAATATTCCAGCAAACTGGCTGGTATGCGGCATACAGCCAAAAGCGAATAATAGAGATTTATTGGAGGCTGAAAAATTGAGCTATTTATGGGAGAAATGGTTAAAAGAATCTGGTGGAACAATTATATCTACACCAATCATCAACTCATCCTCAGAAAAAGTAAAATCTTTAATCCTAAAAAATTTATAAAATGAAATACTTATTATTTGTATCCTTTATAATGTTTGGTTGTTACCAAACAAAAGTCGCTACTCCTATCGAAGAAATGAGTGGTAAAGTAATTAAAATAGTGGATGGTGACACATATGATATTTTGTTTGATAATCATGCTACCAAAAGAATAAGAATGGCAGGTATTGACGCACCAGAAAGAGGCATGCCATTTTATAAAATAGCCAAAGATTATTTAGGTACGCTTTGTTTTGGGAAAACAGTTCGAATAGAACAAACTAATAGAGATAAGTACAACAGGGTTGTAGCAAAGACATTTCTTGACAATGGGGGCGAACTTGGTTTATTGATGATTGAAAATGGTTATGCCTGGCATTATAGAGATTACTCTTCAGATTTAAAATTGGCAGAAGCTGAAACCGAAGCAAGGCACAGTAGAAAGGGAATATGGGCAGATGAAAATCCGCAGGCACCTTGGGAAAGAAGAAAATGAGGAATAGAAAAGGCGAGACACAGACATCATATAACAATTCCTTCTTTGCGGATAGCCTGGTAAACCCCCTGCATGGATGTTTGTTTCTTGTGTAATGTAGTAGGTAAGGAGGATAACATAAGTCCATACTTTAAAGATAATCTGGACCCGATTACTGCTGTTTTGGGTATCTCGGCAGAAATTCTTGTGTTTGGATCACGCAGCACTACTGCAAAATCAACATCAGATTCTTCACGGAAGTCATTCCTGGCGTATGAACCATATAGAATCAATTCCGCCGGTTTATTACCGTAAAGTTGTGTAAGACTGGCTTTATATTCATTGGCAACCTGTTGAATAATTGGAAGCATCTTATTTATTTTTTATCAAAATTAAGCTTTATTGTAATTTTTTAGGTAGACGGTGAAAGTCCATAAAATTATTCAGATGTATACAGCTACAGTATTTGTCGTAAATGTTTTGAATAATTATTGTAAGCGTTGGCAAAAATGATTTCAAAAAAGGAAAATCAAATGATTTTGCTCAAACTCGAACCCTTAAGAATAAACAGTCGCATTTTTTAAAAACTTCTGCCAGTCTTCAAGCATCTTACCCTTTAACACCCTTGGGAATTTATGCTGTCCGCCAATCTTGCCTTTCGATTTCATGAAGTCCATGAAAGTATCTTCGGATAAAACTGTAACAATAACTTCTTTAAGCGCATGTTTTCTTTCAACTTCATAATCATCATTCAGCTCTTTTAGTTTGTTGTCGATGCGGATTTTCAACTCTTCATTGTTTACGATATCATCGGTAGCTACAAACCAGTGATGGGCGAAGAACTGGCCATAAGGTTCGCCGGCTACCGTAAATTCAGGGATGGAAATATTAAGGTCTTTACTCACCATCTCAATGGCTTTGTTCATATTATCTACACTCAAATGCTCGCCCACCAGACTCAAGAAATGTTTGGTTCGACCGGTGATGATGATCTCACTTTGCTCTTTGTTAACCAGTCGTACCGTATCACCAATGGCATATCGCCAGGTGCCGGCATTGGTACTAATTAAAATGGCATAGTCTTTAAATTCTTCAATTTCATGAATCATGAATACTTCCGGTTCTTCTACCATGTTTCCGTCGATGTCAAAATTGTGTTCATCAAAGGGAACAAACTCAAAGAAAATGTTATTGTTCAATGCGAGATGCATCCCCACAGCACCCTGCCTGTTTTGATAAGCCAGAAAACCTTCACTTGCCAGATAGGTTTCAATATAGGTAATGGGCTGACCCAACAGCTTTTCAAATCCTTTTTTATACGGTTCCATCGCTACACCGCCGTGAACATAAAAAGCCAGATTAGGCCATATTTCATGAATGTTTTTCAGTTTGTAGCGATCAATTATTTTTTCCATACACAACTGTAGCCATGCAGGTACGCCTATAATAAAACCGATATCCCAGTTGGGTGCATTGTCTACAATTTCTTCCAGCTTTTTTGCCCAGTCTTTTTCCTTTGCAATTCTTTTACCTGGTTTGTAAATACCAAGTCCCTGGAACCAAAAGGGAAGATTTTTCTGTTGAATACCGCTTAAGTCGCCGGCAAAATAAGTGGGTCCTTTTTGTAACTGGGTACTTCCCCCCAGCATTAACCAACCCTTACCTAACGCACTTTTTGGTACATCGTCGTATTTGGCAAGGCTCAATAGTTGTTTAAAACTTGTGATGGTATTGCTGCGAATCAGATCTTTTGTGATTGGGATAAATTTGCTGGCTGCCTCGCTTGTGCCGCTACTTAAAGCAAAGTAATGTATCACGCCAGGCCAGCAAACATCTGGAATACCGTCTTTTGCCTTATGCCACCATTGTGCATATATTTTACTATAATCAAATGTGGGAACCAGTTGCTGAAATTTTTTACCCGGATGTCGGCTCATCAAAATTTCATCGAACCTATACAATTGGCCAAACTGTGTAAACCTTGCTTTGCGTAGTAATCGCTTCAGCACTTTTATTTGCTGCCGCCGGGGGTCGCTCACGGGCAGGTTTAGTGCTCTTGCGATACTTTTTGGTAATTTCAATTCAAAAATTGGCATGCAATGGAATATGGTTTAAAACAAATTTACTGTTTAGCGTTGTTCCCTTAATAAAAAATTTCCCAAAAGCTGCTGGTTTGTTTTTGGTAACAAGCCTCTGTTAGCAAGTCTTTAAAGTATTTAAATATACAGCAAAAATAGAGAACTTTTTACATCAGCTTGATTAAGAGGTAAATTTCAAACAGGAGCAATTCCATAAATCTAACCATTATCAGAATTTGAATGAAGCTGTGGTATATCAATGGACAACACTTTTTTGAAATGCATTGTTTTTTATCAGCAAAAATGTCTTACACAATTCACCTTCATTCCAGCCGTACTCATCAAATTGATGTAATTTTGTGGTCTAAAATTTTAGCCTCATGAAAAAGTTTTTTGTTTCAATTGTACTAACATTCTCGTTATTAAAAGCAAGTGCCGATGAAGGAATGTGGCTGCCCATGTTATTGGGCGAACAAGTGTATGCCGACATGGTAAAAAAGGGTCTGAAACTAACCAAAGAGCAACTGTATTCCATCAATAAATCTTCGCTAAAAGACGCTATCATAATTTTTGGTGGTGGCTGCACCGGTGAAATTGTAAGTGACCAGGGATTGATATTCACCAATCACCACTGCGGTTATGGGGCTATTGCAGGCGCAAGCACTGTAGAAAACAACTATTTAAAAAATGGCTTTTATGCCTACAATAAAGGCCAGGAGATAAAGAGCGGACTAACCGTTCAGTTTCTGGATAAAATCGTAGATGTAACCAAAGAGGTAGAAGAAGCCTTAAAAGGATTGGATTGGACAGAGCGGGTTAAGAAAACCCAGGAGGTTTTAAAGGCAATCACGGATAAAGTAGCAGACAAAGAAAATGGCCTTGCCGGTAGAATTTATCCAATGTTTAAAGGCAACCAATACATCATGTATGTATATAAAACATACAGAGATATCCGACTGGTGGGTGCACCACCGGAAAGTGTAGGTAAATTTGGTGGCGATACTGATAACTGGGAGTGGCCAAGACACACCGGCGACTTTTCTATTTTCAGGGTATATGCAGCGAAAGATGGCAAACCTGCAGATTATAGTTTAGACAATACGCCTTTGAAACCAAAACATTTTTTACCCGTTAGCATCAAAGGATTGAAAAACGGTGATTTTGCCATGATTTATGGATATCCGGGTGGAACCAACCGTTATGAAACGAGTTATGGTATAAAACTAAAAACGGATATTGAAAACCCCTCACTGGTAGAGTTGCGGGATATCCGTTTGAAACTGATGATGGAGCAAATGCTAAAAGATCCGGCGGTAAAACTAAAACTGGCAAGCAGCTATGCAGGGATCGCCAACTATTGGAAATTTTTTGATGGTGAGACAAAGCAGTTGAAAAAATTTGGCACCTATGCCCAGAAACAAAACTACGAAGCTGAATTTTTGAAATGGGCAAAAGGAAAGCCGGAATTTGAGAATATAATGGCCGACTATGCTAAAATGTATGCTGCCTGGACGCCTTATAGCAAGCAACGTACTTACCTGGCAGAAGGGGTTTTGGGTTCCCCATTGGCAACATTTGCATCCTCACTTGTGGGCCTTGAAGCCAATATGGTAAAAGCCGGTGTTTCCTCCGCTGAAATAAAACAATCGGTAGATGCAGCTAATGCCTCCAGAAAATCATTTTTAGAAAGTGAGGATCTGCCAAGTGATGAAAAAATAGTAGCAGCAACTGCTATGCGATTTTATAATGATATCGATAAGAGCCAGCACCCGATTGGTTTTTATGAAGGATTGAAAGCAACCTACGGTGATTTAAAAGAAGAAGCCACCTTTAAGAAATGGGCAAAAGATCTGTTTAGCCGTACCATGATTTTGGATGATGCAAAATGGGCTGCATTTATAGCAAATCCGGACGCAACTGTATTGCAGGGAGACCCTGCCTTTGCTTATGCAGGATCATTTTTGAAAAACTACAATTCCAAGTATGCATCCCTTTATACAGCGTTCTCAAGTAAGAATGCAGAGCTGGGCCGCAGCTATCTAAAAGGCATTATGCAGATGAATCCTGTTGCGGCTAAGAAGATGTACCCCGATGCTAATTTTAGTATGCGGGTTAGTTATGGCAATGTAAAAAGTTATAGCCCGAGAGATGCTGTACAATATGATTATGTAACTACCGGCAGAGGCATTCTGGAGAAATACAAAGCGGGCGATTATGAATTTGATTTGCCAGCCAACCAAATTGAATTGATGAAGAAGAAGGATTTTGGCCAGTACATTGATAAAAGCCGGAACGACCTGGTAGTAAATTTCATTACCACAAACGACATTACCGGAGGCAACAGCGGAAGCCCCGTAATCGATGCCAATGGAAATTTGATAGGGCTTGCTTTTGATGGCAACTATGAAGCACTGAGCCATAAAATTGCTTTTGACAAAGACCTGAACAGAACCATTTGTGTAGATGTGCGCTATGTATTGTGGTGCATTGATAAATTGGGTGGTGCAAAAAATATCATCAGTGAATTGAAGCTTATAAAGTAATGTAATAATTAGCTAATGTGCTAATTGGCCATATAAGATTGCGCTGGTTCCTGATTTGTAAATTAAATTTTAATACCATTGTTTTCATTTATAACGCTTGTTGTTAATAACGTTTTGATAACCAAACCGGAAGTATAGCAGGCTAAACAAAACAGCCCTTTGTTTCGTTATCAACGGTACACAAAAAAGAAAACATGAAACAGTATCTCCAATCAATACTAACAGTATTATTTATGGCTTCAATCCTATCTGCGCAGGCACAAAAAGCAGGATCATCCATTAAAGTAGAGCAGGTAACCTATACCGATGGTGCCATTACGTTAAAAGGATACGTTGCGTATGATGAAAAACAGAAGGGTAAACGGCCCGCAATTATTGTGGTACCCGAATGGTGGGGATGCACTGATTATGCAAAATCAAGAGCTGTGATGCTGGCAGAGTTGGGCTATATCGCAATAGCAGCAGATATGTATGGAGAGGGAAAAATTGCAGACAATCCGGGTGATGCACAAACTTATGCAACTCCGTTTTACCAAGATCCCCGGTTGGGAAAATCACGCATTGAAGCAGCAGTAAAAAAGATCAGCAGCTATCCACAGGCCGATGCCGGTAAAATGGCGGCAACCGGTTATTGTTTTGGTGGTTCAATGGTTTTAAATGCAGCGAAAATGGGAATGGATTTTAAAGGTGTCGTGAGCTTTCATGGCGGACTGGCAGGCGTTCCTGCAACACCAGGCACTACCAAAGCAAAGATCCTGGTTTGCCATGGCGCTGCTGATCAATTTATAAGCGCTGAAGAGTTGAAAAACTTCAGGGATAACCTGGATGCAGTGAAAGTTCCCTACATTTTTAAATCGTATGAAGGTGCATTGCATGCATTTTCAAACCCCGCTGCAACAGCTACCGGTAAAAAGTTTAATATGGCAGTTGCTTATGATGAAGCTGCCGACAAGCAATCATGGATTGATATGAAGGATTTCTTCAAGACTATTTTTTAAGAATAGCCGGTTAGCAGCACCTGGGTGGGTCAACCCAAAAGGGTGGCTCACCCAGGTGCTGATCTTGATTGCAAAAAATAGCACCTTCAAACCCACATAAGCTGCAACCCATATTCCAATCATACACCTTAAATAATATGGCAGGGAACCTAACAATCATATCGGGCAATAAGGCCGAAATATACGAATCGCTAATTCCTCAAATCAAAGGCTTGATTGATGGTGAACCCGATTTGATAGCCAACCTCGCCAATATCGCAGCCGCATTAAAAGAACAGTTTGACTGGTTTTGGGTGGGATTTTATTTGGTTAAAAAAGACGAATTGGTTTTGGGTCCATTCCAGGGACCAGTTGCATGTACCCGCATCAAAAAAGGAAGGGGCGTTTGTGGGGCATCGTGGCAACAGGCAAAAACTTTGATTGTACCCGATGTTGAAAAATTCCCCGGTCACATAGCCTGTAGTAGTTTATCAAAATCTGAAATTGTAGTGCCTGTTGTTCGGGATAACGAAGTAGTTGCCGTGCTGGATGTGGATAGTGAATTATTAGACTTGTTTGATGAAACGGATCAGCAATATTTGGAAGAGATTGTAACCTTAATAAAGTTTACAACTTTCTAAAAAGTCGTAAACTTTAAAATGCTTTATTTACCAACCGGTACATTATCCTTCCAGCCCCACAAATACCTGCAGGCATAAGTTCTGTAGGGTTTCCATTTTTCTGATACCTCTAGCATTTTTTCTTTCAATGCTTTTTTATCCAGTTCCTCCAGTTGATATAATTTTTGTATGCTTTGCTGAATACCCAAATCATCCAGCGCAAAAACATCTTCTCTTCCGAGCGTAAACATCAGGATCATTTCCACCGTCCACTGGCCAACTCCTTTTATTTGCGACAAGTACTTTATTAGCTCTTCGTTGCTGAGGTGATGCAGTTTGGCATCCGTAATTTTTTCTTCCATAAAAAACCTGCAAACATTTTGCACATAGTTTGCCTTCGCATAGCTAAGACCAATGCCACGCAAGGTTTCAATCGGCGTATCCACAATGTGTTGCGGCTTAGGCACCCTCGTTTTATAGAGATTTAAAAAGCGTTCAAAAATGACTGCAGCTACTTTTGTACTCAGTTGCTGGCTCATGATAGATCCACACAAATGAAGATAAACGGTTTTCCGCTTTTGCAATACAAATGGTTGCTGTAATGCAATTATTTTTTTAAGCTTTTTATCTTTACACAGGTGAATGAGATGATCCATAGATACGAATATCTAAAAATTTTCGGTAAGATTCGGCGGCGCTATAATTTAAGCCGTTGCGCAGGGTTGCCAACCTTTCTGAAAGAATGTGGTAATGGGTAGAAATCTTCGATAAGGTTGGCAACCGTTACCTATAAACGAACAATTTGAAAGTACCCTCTGGTGGCTAAGTGCAATCAAATATGTGACCAATGGGCACAAAAAAATCCCCCGTTAAAAACGAGGGATTCAATGATATTTTTAATTACGTTACGCTTCCTGTCCCATTGATTTGGAAACTCTTTTGCGTTCATCTTCATTTAATATAACCTTGCGCATACGTACTGTTTTTGGTGTTACTTCAATACACTCATCTTGTTGGATGTACTCCATACACTCTTCCAAAGTCATCAAGATCTTAGGCGCTGCCTTGGTTGCATC
>JBGSMI010000442.1:0-33248 GCA_041740215.1 Ferruginibacter sp. | reverse complement strand
GAACCACCTGCTTGCGCTTCGTTAAGTTGATAAGTGATACTTTTTCTTCCATTTCTATTTCTTGTTCTGTTGCTACTGCTTTCATCAGTTCAAGGCTCATCAGGTTTGCCGTATCTGCTGTTGGAGCATTTTTGGCGGCGGATATGGTGCTGTCTGCTGCCTTCTCTCTGCCGGCCTTTTGCTTTGCTCTTAATAAAGCCAGCAGGTTAGTGTTTCCGGTAGTTGTCTCACTGGCTGTTTTCACAGATCCGGGTCTGGAAAGATAGATATTGCCTAATGCACCATGGGAAGAGCCATAATAGCCTGAGAGCTTTTCAATCCCATCGACTTTGCTATAGAAAAGCAGCAACTGGTATACACCATACAGTTCAAAGCCATAATTAAACCTGCGCCGGAAAATCTCATCTCTCAAGCCATAGTTCACCGAAAAATTATTGCTGTTTAATGCAGCCCTTACATAAAATTGAAAAATGCTCGGAGCCAGCGTGTCTGCTGTATTGGCGTTTGGTTCAAGAATCCTGAATATGCCCCTAAATTTTGTTCCCTCAGGAAAAACTTCCAATGTAATACGAAAGGCTTTGGCAGTTCTTAAACATGATCTGTGTTGTAATGTTCCTTCCCATCTACCGGCAACCTCCTGCCCCGAAGCCTCGCAGACTGTAATCAGCAGTGCCAAAATGAATAATAATGTTGACGTGCTTAAACCCATTAATCTGCTGGAGTTTATTTTATGTAATTATGTTTATGTATGATGCAAGTGAAAATGTAATTTACGCTAAAAATCGTTTTACAGCAATAGCGCTATTTTTTTGGCAGATGGAGGTAAAGTGTCAAGAATTTAAATCCGCATTGGTTCTTGGTATCAGAACTTGTCTACTCAGCAATTAATCTCCTTGTAAAACTCAGGTAGGCGCAGACTCCGTCCTGTGTCTGCCCTGTTACTACTGTTTTAAGTTGAGTAATCTTTGAGCTAGGTAATTGGTTATAATGATATAAATAAAAACACAATGAGCATCCGGTATATATTTATAGATAACAGCGCAGTATATTTTACCACGTCAACAGTAGCGGGGTGGACAGATGTGTTTACAAGAGAAATGTATAAAACAATCCTGTTAGATAGTATCCGGCATTGTCAACAAAGCCAGGGTTAAAAAATACATGCGTGGGTGTTAATGACTAATCATTTACATACTATCTGCAGTTGCAATGAAGGACATGATTTGGGATTGATATGGCGAAATATAAAAAGCTTTACCGCTATGAAATTAATAGATGCTGTAATCAATAATTCAAAGGAAAGCAGAAAAGAATATCTGCTGCATACTTTTGCAACTGAAGGTGAAAAAAGTAGTAGCAATTTTAAACACAAGTTTTGGGAGCATGAAAATCATCCAGTGTTACTTGATAGTACAGAAAAGTACAACCAGCGTTTAAATTACCTACATTGGAACCCTGTAACAGCAGGCTTTGTAGCAGAGCCATGGCATTGGATATATAGCAGTGCGACAGATTATTTTACAGAGAAAAAGGGGCTGCTGAATATTATTATTTTGGATGGTTTTTAAGGTCACGTAGATTAGTAACTGGGAAGACACAGGACGGAGTCCAGCGCCTGTGGCGTATAAAAAGAATAACTCATACAGAAATCAAATGTATGATGCCCAAAATATAACAAAAAGAAAAGCAAAGCTTGAAAATGGCAAAAGTGCTTTTCAATATTATAAATCAAGGGTAGAAAAATTTTATAAGGAGAATAAAAAATACCTGGACGAATTAAAAAAACAAAAAGATATCATAAAAAGTTTGTGCCTTCAAAAATAATTTGACATCAATAATTAAATCAAAACGTATATGTCTACTAAAATATATTTCCAACTATTCCTTTCGATATTATTGTCAGTTAATGTTAAATCGCAAATTAGATTTAAATCATACTTGAATGATTCCATTAAGTATGATTTAGTTTTAAGTAGAGTAAATGGCGATGATAGGAATTATTTATCTGAATTTGTACTAAAGACAAATGTTCCTGATAGTATTAAAAATGTTTTTTTTAAGATGCCAAATTCGAAAGTTATTTTATTTCTCAAGGATAGTTCTACAAGTTGGCCTATGAATTTACTCTTATACGAAAAATTTCGAAAAGAGCCAATCCTTTATCAGAAGAGAATTACAAATAGAAAGCAATGGGAACTATACTTAAAAGAAATTGATATTTCAAATTGGCTAGAGTTATTAACAATTAAGAAAAAAGTAACAAAACACAAAAAGACAATTTAATCCAGGTATTTTAACTGCCGTTAGGCGCTGAAATGAGATTCTGTGTTACAACCCCACAGGCGCAGGAGTGGTCGGCAAACAAAAAGCTGTTAGGCGCTGGATCCGATAGCTATCGGATGAGGCGTGGGTTTGTGTGTTCGCTTCCAGTGTTGGCATGTTACTACTTCCAGCTTTTTTATTTACATCCCCATGCGCAGGACCCGATAGCTATCGGATGAGGCGTGGTCTTGCACCATGGCTTTCCTGTGTCTTCCGTGTTACTACAGCCGACAATCCATCAACTTTGGTAAACTTACTGAATCATTTTTCTTTCTTTAATGTACCCATTTGATAACTACCCATTCTATAACTATCTACAAATGGGGTTTCCTCAGTTCCTTTTCCGGAAGTTTTTTTATCACCTAATTTAAAGCTAAAAAATTCAACAAACATGGTATCGTTTTCAACCCGGTAATTATCAACAATGGTATTGCCCTGCACGGTAAAAGCGCCATGGATTGAGTTGCCGTGTACGTAACTATCCAGCATAATGCCATCTCTTTCATCTACCACCCAATGCCCTTTACTTGCATCAATCGGTTTTAAAATATAAGGGCGATTGTCTTTATTATCATCTCCATAAATTATCTGCCAGGTGTACTGATTGGTGGAATCGGTTGGTTGAATTTTCAACTGCATGCTAAATGTTTGTGCAGGCTTACCTGCAACCATCCATTGCAACCGGCCTTTCCAGTTACCGAGGAAGGATTTAGGAAAAGTCGCTTCCTCTTCTGGAAATGAAGGTACACTTAGCGTCTGCCTTTGTTGATTTTGGGCAGTGGCATTCAACACTAACAGACAAATAAGAATGGTGAAAGAAAACTTTTTCATTTTGCTATCTTTAAAGCCTGCTCCAGTCAGGAAATTTTGATCCCAATTGGTATGCGGTACAAGTCCCGATTCAAGTATAATATCGGGATGCCGACAAAATACTGTTGGCATATCACACGAAAAATGACACCACAATGATGCTATCAATACTTCGACTTCAATCAGTATCAATGCCTGTTACAAAACAATTTAAACACAACTACGCTTTCAACACGCCAAGTTCCTTTCCAACTTTTGTAAATGCACTGATTGCTTTATCCAAATGTTCCTGTTCATGTGCGGCACTCAACTGAACCCTGATACGTGCCTGCCCTTTTGCAACCACAGGGAAAAAGAAACCGATGACATAAATGCCTTCTTCCAATAATTTGGCTGCAAAATTTTGAGCCACCACTGCATCGTACAACATGATGGGAACAATAGGGTGTTCGCCCGGCTTTATATCAAAACCTGCTTCCGTCATTTTGGTACGGAAGTATTTAGTATTGTATTCCAATTTATCTCTTAACCCGGTGGTTTCGCTCAACATATCCAGCACAGCAATAGAAGCGCCTACAATACTTGGTGCAACGGTATTGCTAAATAAATAGGGACGGCTACGCTGGCGCAACATTTCAATGATGGCTTTGTTGCCACTTGTAAATCCACCGCTTGCGCCGCCCAATGCTTTTCCGAGGGTTCCGGTAATAATATCAATTCTTCCCAGCACGCCGCGGTACTCATGCGCTCCTCTTCCGGTTTTACCTAAAAAGCCGGAAGAATGACATTCGTCGATCATCACAATGGCATCGTACTGATCTGCCAGATCGCATATTTTGTCCAGTTGGGCAATCGTACCATCCATACTGAAGGAGCCATCGGTAGCAATGATGCGGCTGCGCAAATTTGCCGACTCTTTCAGCTTAGCTTCTAAATCTTCCATATTATTGTGCTCATAACGGTACCGCTGGGCTTTGCATAACCGAACACCGTCGATAATGCTGGCATGATTAAGCGCATCGCTGATGATGGCATCTTCTTCACCGAACAGGGGCTCAAACAATCCTCCGTTTGCATCAAAGGCTGCGGCATATAAAATGGTATCCTCAGTACCTAAAAAAGTAGCAATCTTTTGTTCCAGTTCTTTGTGAATATCCTGCGTGCCGCAGATAAACCGAACACTACTCATACCATAACCACGGTAATCAATGTATTTTTTTGCAGCATCAGTTATTTTGGGATGCGATGATAAACCAAGGTAGTTGTTCGAACAAAAGTTTAAGACGGTTTTGCCACCTACTATTATTTCAGCCCCCTGCTCACTGGTAATGATTCTTTCGTTCTTATACAAGCCTGCTTTTTCAATTTCCGAAAGCTCTGCGGTAATTCTTGCTATAAATTGTTGATTCATAAAAACATTTTGTTGGGCAAAAATAGGTAAGCTAACCAGCATTTTATGGTTTGTTTTAACAAGATTTAACATTAAATGTTGAGCCCTGTAACTTTTAACAGTTATTTTCGTTACACTCCAAAACCTACTATATGCCTTTAAAAAAATCTGCTTTTTTACTAATAGCTTTAGCTGTCAGCTCTATTGGTTTGCTGGTGTTTTCATCAAATATCCCATCGCCCGCCACTTTCCCAGAACCTATTAAATGTAAATCTTCGCGGTGCAGTTCTCAATTGAACGAGATAAAAAATTTCGCTCCATGGGATATGGTTTCGCAGATCATGCTTCGTTCGGCAGCTTAATTTTTTAAATTTGTAACTTTTAATGAAACAGGCCGTATTATAACTATTAGCCAAATTAACAAATAAACCAGCAAAACTGCTGTATGACTGAATGAGAGTATAACCAATGTGTAAACCTGTATGCTGATAATGTGTACCGCTTTATCCTCAAGAATCTAAGACATGAAGAGGATGCCAAAGATATTGTACAGGGTACATTTGAAAAAATGTGGCTCAACAGACAGCAGGTAGAAAACGACCGGTGCAAAAGTTATTTGTTTACAATAGCCTACCACCAGATGATCGATCATATCAGAAAAAATAAGCGCATCAGTCTAAGAGAAGAATTTAATGAAGAAACAAGGATTACGAACAAAGCTGAACATGATACAAAAAGAGTGTTGCATGATGCTTTAAGTAAGTTAAATGAAACGCAAAGAAGTCTTGTTTTGCTAAAGGATTATGAGGGCTATAGTTATGAGGAAATTGGCAAAATTACTGGACTAAATGAAAGCCAGGTAAAAGTTTACCTGCACAGAGCAAGATTGTTATTGAGGGAATATATTGTGAGGCCGGAGAATGTGATATGAGTAATGAATAACCAGTGATCAGGAAATATAGTAAGCAGATTAACAACTATTAAGAATTATTTGAAATGAATATTAACAGAGATAATTACGAAACCTTTTTTTTACTGTACACAGACAATGAGTTGTCGGGTGCAGAAAGAAAAGCCGTGAATGCATTTGTTGATGCAAATCCTGATCTTTTAGAAGAGCTTGAAATATTGTGTCAAAGTGTGCTGGTACCTGGTGATGTGACATTTGATTTTAAACAAAGTTTATTAAGAACTGAATTGATCAGTAGCGAACTACAGGAAAAATTATTACTTCATCTGGACAATGAATTAATTGCAACAGGAAAAAATGAAATAAATCAGTTAATAAAAAATGAACCCGAAGTTGAAAAGGAATGGAATGAGTTGCAGGCTGCAAAATTTGACACCAACGAAAAGGTAGTTTTTAAGAATAAGGAGTTGCTATATAGAAAGGAATCAGGCAAATTAGTAACGTTTCACTGGCGTAAACTTGCTGCCGCAGCCGTTTTAGTAGGATTTGGGTTGTGGGGTGGAATACAGTTTTTAAAAGATGAGCCGAAGGCGAATGCAAGTGAATTTGCTATAAAGCAACGTCAGGAAAAACCGGCAACCATTGTTCAAAAACCATTGCAGCAGAGAATCCCAATCAACCCAGACAGTTCAATTAATGGAAACGATATTGCTGTAACAAAGAAGGAAGATATTCTTGTGCCTTCAACAACTGACAATGTTACAAAGGCGCTTACTGCAAAAAGTTATCGTGGTAATTCAGTGGAAAGGAATGATGAAAAAACCATCGCTACAGTGCAACTTAAAGACAATAATTTACCAAAGCCATATGCTGAAAATCTTAACAATGTCAGGAGTAACAATCCAATCGCCGCTATCGTAACACCTTCAAAGCAACCCAATACAAGTATCGATCCGGTACAAAAACCAGTTACCAACAATACAGTAAAGCAGGACGCTGCCGTTGAATATGTATCTGTTGCATCCTTCACTGAAAGCAGCGGGGAAAGTAGTAACCATGTTCTGTTTATGGATGAAGAAAAAGTAAAGAAAACTAAAGTCGGCGGTTTTTTTAGAAAGGTAAAAAGAGTGGTTGAACGAACTACCAATATTAAAACCGGCGATAATAACTTTAAAGTTGCCAACCTGGAATTTGCAATTCAATAAAAATTTTAAAAACAACAACATGACAAAGCTATTTACATCAATGGCACTGGTATTTTTATGCACAGTTGCTAAGGCACAATCTGATTCTACAAAGGCATCACAAGACAGGGATACCATTCGGATAGGAAATATAATCATCATAAAAAATGGTGGTAAAAACGAAGATGAAAAAACTACAGGTACTCACATTAACATTGGAAGAAAGCGGCCTAAAAAGCTAACCAACGTAAGCACCAACTGGATGATTTTTGACATTGGGTTGTCAAATTATCAGGATGAAACCAATTACGGTTCCACCGGTAGCTATCTTTATAACAGGCCAAACGCCATCCCCCTTGGAGAAAACGACTTCAAACTGAATACAGGGAAAAGTATCAATGTAAATATCTGGTTTTTTATGCAAAGGCTGAACCTGATAAATCATAATGTAAATCTTAAATATGGTTTAGGGCTGGAGTTAAACAATTATCGATATAAAACTGCCTCTAAACTCAGCTACCTTGAAACGAACCCCTTTATTACCAACCAGATTACTTCAGCAGTAATCATCCGGGATTCGGTTGGTTTTTCGAAAAACAAATTAGCCGCCGATTATCTTACCGTGCCGGTTATGTTGAACTTTTTAACCAATCCGGGTAATAATAATAAAGGACTTAGCCTAAGTGTAGGTGTTAGTGCTGGTTATTTATACAGCCAGCGGAATAAGCAGATTAGTTCTGAAAGGGGTAAAGAAAAAAATAAAGGAGAATATGATTTGGAACGTTTTAGATTTTCCTATGTGGCCGAGGTTGGAATAGGGCCCGTTAGGTTTTACGGATCCTATAGCCCTGCATCACTTTATAAAGCTGGTTTGAATATGAAACCTTACACTATTGGATTTCGCTTTAGTAACTGGTAATGGTTGATTGGATTTTTCATTCCCCTGCAACACTTTACTTAAATTAATTGAAAGGGAATGCATTACTAAGCTCTGGTATAATGCCAGCGCTTTTTATTTACGCTACTTTTTATTGCTTTGAGGCTTTCGATATATTTTAATTTTTGTGCAGGAATGCAACGCTTTTTAGCAGGTGTTGCAATGGTTATCTCTCTTGCAAAAATTAGCTACCATTCACCCATTCTAAACAAGAAATTTAAAATGCACCTGGCTGCTACCTAAATAAAATGGATTACAGTAAGAAGTTGTATTTTTACTTTTTAATACATGTATATGAACTTATCAGTTGAAAATAAACCGGTTATTGGAATTTCCTGTGGCGATATCAATGGGATTGGCCTCGAGATTATCATTAAGGCAATAGCAGATATAAGGCTGTTGGAGCTATGTACACCGATTTTATTTGCAAGTAATAAAGTATTGAACTTTTATCGCAAAGCACTGCCCGAGATAAACTTCAATTTTTCAAGTATTAAAGATTCAACCCGTATTAATCACAAGCAGGTAAACCTTTTTAACTGTTGGGAAGATGATGTAGCCATTACCCCGGGTGTGCTGAATGAAATTGGTGGTAAATACGCTGTAATCAGTTTGGTTGCTGCAGCACAGGCATTGAAAGAAGGTAAAATTGATGGATTGGTTACAGCTCCTATCCATAAAAAAAATACGCAGTCTGACGAATTCAATTTTACCGGACATACCCCTTATCTTAAAAATTTATTTGGTGTGCAGGATGCAGTGATGTTTATGGTAGCAGATAATATACGGGTGGCATTGGTTACTGAGCATGTAGCTGTTAAGGATATTGTCCCCAATATTACAAGGGAAGCCATTGTAAGCAAATTGCAACTGGTTAATAATTCACTTAAAAAAGACTTTGGTATTGATAAGCCAAAAATTGCTGTACTGGGCTTAAATCCTCATGCAGGCGACGAAGGCTTGATTGGTAAAGAAGAAGAAGAAATCATTATGCCTGCCATTAAAGATGCCAAACAACGGGATATTTTTTGTTTTGGGCCCTACAGTTCAGACGCCTTTTTTGCAAGAGGAAATTATGAAAAGTTTGATGCTGTTTTGGCCATGTACCACGACCAGGGATTGATTCCCTTTAAATCATTGGCATTTGGGGAAGGTATTAATTATACCGCCGGACTTGCAGGTGTTCGTACTTCACCAGACCATGGAGTAGCGTTCGATATCGCTGGTAAAAATATGGCTGATGAAGCATCATTCAGAGAAGCAATTTTTAAATGCATTGATATCATTAACGGTCGCAAGGAATATGAAGACCAACGAAAAAATCCGTTAAAAAAGATTAGCAAAGCCATTGTGGCCAATGCTGTGGATGAAAAAATAACTCAATTGCCTGAATAGGAACCAGGGCTTGCATATAAATGTGACCGATTAAAATTTCACTTTAAAACGACATCTATTTGTTAGCCTCAGCCTAAAAAGCCGAGTCAGCAACACCTTTATTTATTTTATAGGAATCAAAAGTAATCTCTGCCATTCCCTGGTTTTTCTTCAGATTCTCTGGTGTTGTTTTCTTTACCTCTTTTCCGTCATCAAAATCAAAAGTAACTCCTTTTGGTAGTTTATAGTCCTTAGTGTTGAAGGTGAAAATTATCTTATCTGGAAGTCCATATCCCATGTATTTACCATAGGACATTTCTAATTGATAGCTGCCATTTTCCCGGGTGGTGGTTTTAGCTTTTTTAATTACCAGATTTGTCTCGTCAATATAAACAGTGGACAGTACCACATCAGCATTGTCATCTTCCGGTAGCAATTTAACAACCCTTACAACGGTATTGCCTATCTTGTCATTACCTGCATCTAGTGCAGTATATTTACCACCATTGATAATATTACTAAGATTGATACTTACCGCACCTTTAGGCACAAATGAAATACCCTTTTCATTTTTTATCTTGAGCTTATTGGGTTTTTTGAAATAAATTTTCACCACAGATTCCGGCACTTTTAAAAAAGTAACATTGGTTTTCATTTTCCCATCTGCTTCATAATTATTTACCTGGTCAATTTTTGCACTCACTTTTTTTATCAACTCATTTACATCCTGTTGGGCTTTACCCGCAATGCCTGTTAGTACTAAACCGGTGAACAAAAAACATTTTAACAACTTTATCATACAATTTTTTTTAGGAAAGAATATCTTTCTTTTTAAACACAATTACAGAGGCAGCAACCAATAGCCCAATATGCGCCAATAGAATCAATAAACTATTTCGAATGGAAGGCCAGTTTTCAATACTACCTTTTATAGGTACTCCCTCATCCGTTGTGGCGATGTAAAAAAATCCCTTCCAGCCAACCAGGTAGGAAGTGAAGAGGAATGGTTTTACATTTTTATCGATGATGGGTACGTTTATATTTGAAATAATGGTACACACAATTACGATACATACAGTGGCAATAATGGGGCCGATCGAATTTTCCGCAAATATGGATAAGAACAGGGACAGTGCTGCAATTACTGTAAGTGCTACTGTAGCATAAGCAAATGCAGCCATATAGCGCCACATTACATCATCTTTCGTAATGAGCAAAATCTGCGATTCATCACCTTTCGACCGGAATATCAACATATCATCTGCCCCAAAAATCATTAAACTAAATACCAGTGAAGTGATTGCCATCCATAACAATAACAAAATGGTAAAGATGGTAGCTGCTGCAAATTTTACCAATATCAATTGCGTACGGCTGATCGGTTTTGAAATCAGCAGTCGAAGTGTACCCATATTTGCTTCCCCTGAAATAGAATCTGCTGCTATCAATGCTACTAATATAGGCACCTGGATCAATAAAGTGTTGAGTATGATATAGCACATGAAATACCCGTTGATGGCCCTTACTCTTTCAAATTCAAAAGTATCTTTAACACTTTGCAACATCAGGTTCATGTAGCTTTGGCCATCAGCTTTGAAGGCAAACTGAAAAATAAAAACGATGGCTGCGATGGCGGCAAAAGCAATGTATGTGCGGGGCCTGCGGGAAATTTTAAATAACTCAATTTGCAAAAGGTTCAACATAGCCAGGTACGGTTGTAAGTGATAAAAAATAATTTTCTAATGAGTGGCTGGAATTTACAGACAGCATCTGCACATCCATCGCAACCAGGTCGTTGATCAACAATGGAACGTCCTCTCTGTTCATCATTAGTTGTAGTGATTTATCTTCCTGTAAATAAGATGCCCATTTGGTTTGTCTTAGTTTTTCTTTGGTAGCAGCATCGTTGTGTGTCTCAATCTGGATCATGGTATGAGCGGGATCCAGTAAATCGGCAACTACACCTTCCACCATTTTTTTTCCTTTATGAATGATGATCATCCTGTTGGCGATTACCTCTATTTCACTTAAAAGGTGGGAGGATATTAAAACCGTTTTTCCCATTTCTCTGCTAAGCTTCAAAATCAGGTTCCGCATATCCGCAATTCCCTGCGGATCTAGTCCATTTGTTGGCTCATCTAAGATGATTAAAGCAGGATTGTGTACCAACGCAACCGCTATTCCCAATCGCTGTTTCATACCCTGGCTAAAGGTTCTCACTTTGCTGGTTGATCGCTCTGCAAGCCCTACCATCTGCAACTGTTTCATCAACAAATCCCTGGTTATTTTCATTCCACTCATCCTGGCAAATATGGATAAATTGTCGTAGGCTGAAAGATATTTGTAGAGATCTGGTTTCTCAATAACGGCACCCACACGACGTAAAATATCAGACCGGTGTGTGCTTAATTTTTGACCGAAAATATTTATTTCTCCGCCTGATGGTGCCACAAGGCTCAGGAGCATACGGATGGTGGTTGATTTTCCTGCACCATTCTGTCCAAGAAATCCATATACGTCTCCTTCATTTACAGTAAATGAAAGATCGTCCACAGCAGTTGTATCCTTAAATTTTTTGGAGAGATTATTAACGCGGATGATAGATGACATGAAATATATTATTGGTAAAGGTAAAACGGATAAAGGAACTTATTGTTCATATGATTAAATCACATATGTTGGAAAATGAAAATTAAATTTGGCAATGTAAAATAAAATCTTACTTTTGAATCCGAATATTGCTTACCACAAATTCTCAATCAATCTGAAATAACTCTTCAATCGCTTAACTGCCGAATAGTTATAAAATCACATCCTCTAGAAAAATACAATTCACTTCCTTTTACTGTGTTATAACCTTCTGGTTCTGGTAATCATTTGCAACCTCTTATTCTCATTATAAACACCACAGTATGAAAAAAATCATTTACTCTTTAACGATCCTTTGTGTGCTCAGTTTAGTAGCACAAACTTCTTTTAGCAATTCCGTTGCGGATAATTATGTTATCCATAAAAATGATAGAGATAAAAAGAAGGGAATTAAAATTGTTTCCAGCCGTGCTTCGGGCGATATGCAACTACGTTTTACTGCTGATAAAGCCGAAAAGGTTACGATTAAAATACTTAACTATGCAGGTGAAATGGTGTTAAAACAGATAAATAATGTTGCCGCCAGTAGCAATAACATCCCGTTAAAAAATGCCCTTGAATTAGAAGAAGGCCAATATACTGTATTCCTGATTTCTAGTAGTGAAACATACAGCACATCGTTTCTGATATGGAAGTAGCCCAAAAGGATAACCTGATTTACACGTAACTGCAGTCGCAAAAAAGATGCCTGATAAAACTTATAAATAACCAAGCACGATAAACATCCCCTCCTGTAAAAGAAGGGGATTTTTTATTGCCCGTTTGGATTCATGTAAGACTGTAATGCGAGTACATATGCTTCAAATGAATCTATTCCTTTTGCTGTGATTTTGCAAATAGTTTGGGGATAGTTTTCTTTAAATTGCTTTGCTACTTCAATATAACCAGCTTCTTTCAATTTATTTACCTGCACGCTTAGGTTGCCTGCACTAGCATTCGTTTTTTCTTTTAGAAAAGTAAACTCTGCTTCCTTCACGCTGATGAGTAAACTCATTACTGCTAACCGCAATTGCGAATGTAATATGGGATCCAGTTCTTTAAACATTCGCAGCTCGTTTCTTTTGATATCTTTTCCATAGAATAATACCTGGAATCAACCAGGCAAACAGCCCGCTTGCAGCCATCAGCAACATGTCGGTTGCGCTATTTGTAAACATAGAGATAATACACAAAACCCAACAGATGATACCTCCTGCGATCATGGGTTTATACTTGTAAACCCCACCAGTTATGAATGTAGGAATGCCATACAAAAGCATAAAGAGAGAGTTAATGCTTTGGCCGTTGTTGCCAAATTTATTGCTGTAAAAAGTCAACAGAAAAATACATATACCAAATGCCGACCAGACAAAGGTGGTGATCGTTTCATCGTGGGCTACAAAATTACGCTGCTTTCGCTCTTTTATTGAAAAGTACACCTGAAATATAACCGCTACCACCGTGAGCAACCATACATCGACAGGAAAAAAATAATTAAGTTGAATTTGTATCCAGGTCAACAAGCTACACAACACGATTAGTGCCCCCCAAACCATGGATGCAGCACCCGTTTTTACATAACTGCTTTTGGCCTTGGAAATCATTTCATTGATTAACCGCAGACTTTCGATTTCGCTTAAATTTTCTTCTTCATTCATATTTATCTGTTCTTTTTGTTCACTTTAATTTTTAGTAGGTAAGAAGGTATAATATAGCTCACCAATATTGCTGCTGCACCAAACAACATTTGGAAATCGTAATTGAAAAATGTTGAAGCAATTGCCAATACCCATGCAATTAGCCCTCCATATTCAAGCGGTTTAAATTCAAGCAATTTGCCCGATATAAAGGTGCCAAGTCCATACAGCAAAATAAAAAAAGGGAAAATGGGCGTATTCCAACCCAGTCGGCTCAGTATCATGGCAAGCACAAAATAGCTAATGCCCATTCCCATCCAGAGGTATCGCATACTTTCGCCCAGGTAAGTGGTAGCATCTCTGTTTTTATTTTGCTTCACTCCCATGTAGGCACTCGCAATTGCCGCCGGAAAAACCAGCAGCCATATTAAATGATGTTGTTGGTAATTCAGAATATTTTTGAGTATGAATTGTCCAATACAGGCAACAAATGTTACCCAGCCCCAGATTAAAAAATGGACACTATTGTCGCTGATGCCCTGTCGTGTTTTCGCAATCATTGATTGGATCAATTCCAGACTAGCTTGCGGTGACAAATTTTCCTCTTGCATAAATGTGAATTATTGTTTTTGCCTATCTTTTAAAAGACATTCTTCATTTGCCGACTTCAGCTAAAATCCCCGTATTTGTAATCTTTCCGGACTGAATCCTATTGAAAACAACAGTCAATGAGGAAGCTAAAAACTGTGCAAACATATTTGATCCTAAGGGTTTTTTTCTTTCTGGTGGATTTATTGAAAGAAATAAGTGTAATTAAACAAGTGTGACCACCGCTTAACCTGGCAAAAATTGCTAGTCAAGCATATACAAATCGTGTATACCCTAAACTTGTTTATTAAATCGTTGTTGATTAATAACTGCGCTTACTTGCATTCTTTCATTAAATTTTCCACTTGTTGTTTACCCCAGTTTGGGTTTAGTTCAGTCGCAGGTTTAAATGCTGTGAATTTATCCAGCGAAGTTTGTAGTGCAATTTTCGCCGTCTTGCATCCACCACCAAACTGCTCAGGTGTATATATTAAACTTTGTCCTTTCAGGTAATAAGGTCTTGGGTTTGTAGGGTCCTGTGCAATTGCGGCCTCTAAATTGCCACTGCTTTCCGCACCATACTCCTGCCATCTCTGCATTGGGTCTACCATCATATGGCTGCTTGCAATCATGCTCTTGATGCAAGAAACTTCAGAGTTGTTGGGCGACAATGAATCGGCCTTTGCAATCAGAACGGAAGCTTTGTCTGCGATGCCATCTACTTTGCTTTTGTCTTGCTCCATAAAAGCGCCATTTACCTGGCAGAAAGCTGCATAATAGAATGGGAGCCACTGATTTTTTTCTGCATTGGCAATCCGCTCAAAATTGTTTGCCATCGAAATAATATCTGTTTTACTTTTAAAACTTGCTTCCATAGCGTCAAGGTTTTTTTTCATAGCTGCAGAAAATTTTTCACTTTGGGCAAATGGTGCGGTAGAGATCATCAATACGAACGAGAAGAGCGTTAATTTTTTCATGATTTTAGTTTTAGTTGTTTGATTGAATTAATATTTGATTACTGTTGAGAATTATGTTTAAAGATTATTATTGATAGCATCCTGGGTCCTGTCTGTTCCAAAGCTGAGAAAGCAGCCTATAAACACAAACCTTTTACTGGGTGGTGTTACCGCTTCTTTGCGGTTGCCGTTGTTGCTATAATTGTAGGTGAAAATCTGAGACTGCCCAAGTACATTGTTAATCCCCAGTACCCAAACAGCAAAGCTGCGTGCATCTTTTTTCCCCAGATTGGGGAGGAAATTGACACTTATACTTACATTATTATAATTAATTGTTTCGCCTTGATCGGCAATTGCAAATTTCCCGAGCGTGCTGTCGAAGGCTATATTGTAATAAGGTCTGCCTGTAGCAAAATTGTAACTAAAATTAAATCCTGTCTTCCAGGGTAAAACGAATCTTTTAAATACAAAAGCTGCGGTATGTCTGGCAGCAAAAGACGGACGAATGGATTTTGGATAATTCAGGAAATCTCTTTTGGTGTCCAGGTAAGAATAGGAGAACCAATAATCTACGTTTTTAATCGTTTTTTTATCCCGCCAAAATAGCTCGATGCCTTTCGCTTCTCCAAATCCATCGTTATTATGGGCTAAAAAATTCCCACTGTTACCACTGACTGTTTTGTATAAGTCGTCGTATTTTTTGTAGAACAATTCCGTTCTTAAAGTGAAATCTTTTGTCTGCCTCGTGTATTGAAAAATATAATGCGCTGCTTTGGAATAGTCAATACCAGCAGCAGCAGGCAGCAGTCTTCGTTCAGGATTTTGATAAAATATGCCATAGGCAAAAGATGCCTGGCTGTTGTCGGCCAGCTTATAAGCCAATGATACCCTTGGTGCAATGTTCCATTTATTAATAATTTGGGAATGTTCTGCCCTGGCTCCAACTTTCGCCGCCAGATTATTGGTTAAATAAATATCAGTTTCGGCAAAACCGGCGTATAAGTGATCGGTAATTTTGTCGGTAAATTTAGCTCCGTTGAAAAGGGTATAGGTTGATTGTTCGTTGCTGTAGAAATAGTCACTACCAAAACGGATGGCGCTTATTCCCTTAATTCTCTTTTCAAGTACAAATCTTGCCTGTGCGTACCTAGATAAATTTGTTAATGAAAAGTTTTTAAATTGGTACAAGGGCTGGTTTGAATTGGTCACTTTTTGATTGTCTTCATTCAGTAATTCATTTTTAATATCATCTTTATTGGTACTAAAGCTGATACCGGTGTTTATTTTCCAGCCGCCGCCGATGCGATCTTTATAGGTAAGATTTTGAAAAGTATTCATATTATCTATCGAAAAGGCATTTTTCAGGTTGATAGAATCAATATCTGACGTACGAAAACCTACTTTATTAGAACTTAAGTACCCATAATATTTTAAAAATCCACCTTTTTTCGTTTTAATCCTAAAGTTGGCATCTCCCTGGTGCGCCACCGGTATCTGAAAATAATCTTGTTTTTGCTTGATGGCGTTAAAGGCCAGCCAAAGGTTTGCATAGTTGTACGACACGCCCCATGAAGACTTTTTATCTTTTGCCAAATGTTGAATCCCCCCGCCTACGCCAACTACTGAAACGCTCACGTCAGCTTCAGTTTTTTCAGGTAGGTCGTTGCTTTCGAGTATAAGTGCAGAAGAAAGTGCCTGGCCATACAGCGCCGAATATCCGCCCGTACTAAAAACAGTTCCTTTAAAAAGAAAAGGATTGAAACGACCCCTTGTGGCAATTCCTGGTGTACTTGTAAAAAAGAAGTTATTTACCAGATTGCCATCCATGTATATTTTACTTTCTGTGGCGGTACCGCCCCTTACAAAAAGGCCTTCGCTTTCGCCCACTTGTTGGGTTCCTGGCAGCGATTTGAATGCACTGGTAAGGTCGCCATTGGCACTTGGAGTGGTTACAATATCAAGGGAACTTAGGACAGCACCCTTATTTTTATCGCTTGCCTCAAAGGCTCCTGCTGAAATTACCACAGCCTTTAGTTCGGTAATTTGCTCTTTCAAAGAAATATTCAATGTAATGGGCTCCAAACCTATATTAATATTTTGAAATAAGCTGTTGTATCCGGTTAGCGAGATTTCCAGTTGCTGTGTGCTTTGCTCTGTAGTTGTAAACGAATATGCCCCGGTAGAATCGCTTGTTGCTCCATCGTAAGTGCCTTTTAGACTGATACTGACACCAGAGAGCGGCTTATTTTTGTTATCGGAGATTTTTCCGGAGATTTTAATCTGGCCACTGGTAGTTAAAAAGCCAAGTATTAAAGTGATGATTAATAGCTGTTTCATTTACTATAAATAAGGCACAAACATAAAGTAGTTTATTTTATAAACCAAATTAAATTTGTGTATTATTTTTATTTTTTAGGTAATTTATTTCATGATTTTATTTAAAAAATTTAGATGTAAGTATTTGATAAATAATCTATTAAGTAGTGTATTAAGCCTTGTCAGGTTTGACTGTTTTACCCATAAACTTATCAACATCACAAAAAAAATATTTTTTTATGTTGAGGCAATTTGTAATTTAGCAATAGAATTTAATGGGTTAGTAAGTACAAAGGGTTGGCAGAAATGCTGACCCTTTTACTTTGGTGATCTACTAATTTTTATTTAATAGGTAGGTTTGGCTGAGTCTATAATTATTGTTTCAATTAAGGTCGATAAAAAGATCTGACAAAAAAGTTAACGATTTTTTTTTACTATTATTATTTTCTCCAAAGTAAAGAGTTTACAATTATCTGCAATTCGGTTTTTCCCCTTTCAATTCACCAATTTAGTTTTTCAATTTTTTAGAATTTACTTTTACACCATGAGTAAATCGAAGTCTGCATTTTTTTGTCAAAGTTGTGGTTATGAAAGTACCAAATGGGTGGGTAAATGTCCATCCTGTAATAACTGGAATACTTTTGTAGAAGAGGTTATAGTAAAAGGGAATGATAAAAAAGAAAACAATGAATGGAAGGAATACAATGGAATTGGAAAATTAAAGACCATTTCAATCAATGATGTAAGTAGCGCAGAAGAAAAGCGAATCATTACCCAGGATGCAGAAGTGAACAGGGTTTTGGGCGGCGGCATTGTAACTGGTAGTATAGTATTGGTGGCCGGAGAGCCGGGTATTGGAAAATCTACTTTGTTTTTACAGATTGGCCTACAATTAAAAGATGTCGTTACACTTTATATTAGTGGAGAGGAAAGTGAGCAGCAAATTAAGATGCGGGCCGATAGAGTTGGCATTAAAAGTGAATCGTTTTATTTATTGACTGAAACCAATACCCAAACAATTTTTCAGGAGATAAAGAAGTTAAAGCCTCAATTGGTGATCGTAGATTCAATCCAAACCTTGCAATCGCCTTTTGTGGAAAGTGGCCCTGGAAGTGTAAGCCAGATCAGGGAATGTGCAGCGGAATTACAACGCTTTGCAAAAGAAACCCAAACCCCGGTTTTCTTAATTGGACATATCACTAAAGATGGCAATATAGCTGGCCCAAAAATTTTGGAACATATGGTGGATACCGTATTGCAGTTTGAAGGCGACCGCAACTACGCTTACCGTATTTTACGAACGCTAAAAAATCGGTTTGGCTCAACTTCAGAATTAGGTATTTATGAAATGACCAGCGAGGGAATGCGGCCGGTGAGTAATCCTTCTGAAATTTTAATTACACAAAAAGAAGAGCAACTAAGTGGTATTGCCATTGCAGCCACCATCGAAGGCATGCGACCTTTGTTAATTGAAGGGCAGGCTTTAGTGACACAAAGCGTGTATGGCACACCCCAGCGCACTGTTACAGGTTTTGATCTAAGGCGTCTGCAGCTTCTGCTGGCTGTTCTTGAAAAGCGGGGTGGTTTCCATTTTGGCGTAAAAGATGTGTTTGTAAATATTGCTGGTGGCCTAAAAGTAGAAGACCCTTCCATTGACCTCGCCATCGTTTGTGCCTTGCTTAGTAGTTACGAAGACATTCCAATTAACCAACATTTTTGCTTTGCCGGCGAGGTAGGTTTAAGTGGTGAGATAAGAGCAGTAAACAGAATAGAACAGCGAATCGCTGAAGCAGAAAAATTAGGATTTCAAAAAATCATTGTTAGCAAATACAACACAAAATCCTTAGGTAAATTAAAATTCAATATCGAAGTTGTACCGCTTGCTAAGGTAGAGGAGTTGTATCAGTACTTATTTTAGAAGGAGTTTTACATGAATCAAAAAACCATTGGAAACGAAATCCCAACAGTCTTTTTTAACAAGACTTGCATTTTAAATCATTTGGCCTTTTCTTTATATTCGGTATTTATATATTTCATTTAGAAAAACGCTTCAAACAACTCGGCTTTGGGCTGGGGTATCGTGATATATGCAATTTTTAAAATCAATTATTAATGATACACTTCACCTGTTTTACCCGCATATTTGTTTGGGCTGTGGAAGTGACTCGCTTCAGGAAGACAATATACTTTGCTTACGGTGCATTACAGATTTACCGCACACCAATTATGCACAGCATGCTTCCAATCCAATAGAGCAACTTTTTTGGGGTAGGGTTCCATTGGTTGCCGCACACAGTGAATTTTATTTTGCCAAAGAGTCGGTTGTACAAACACTCATTCATCAACTGAAATACAAGGGCAACCAGGAAATTGGGTTTTACCTTGGAGCTTTGATGGGAAAAAGCTTGTTAAACAGCAACCGGTTTAAAAACATTGATTATTTGGTACCGATTCCGCTTTATCCTGAAAAAGAAAGGAAAAGAGGATACAACCAGGCAGCGGTTATATGTAAAGGAATGTCTGAAGTAATGAACGTACCCGTATTGATCGGTAATGTAAATAGAAAGCGATTCACGGAAACACAAACAAAAAAGCACCGGACAGAACGCTGGGAAAATGTAGCGGATAGTTTTACAATAAATGATAAGGCTATGATGGTTGGTAAAAGCATACTGTTGGTAGATGATGTAATTACAACTGGCGCTACATTAGAAGCTTGTTGCCAAAGCATGTTGGAAGTAGATCAGTTGAAACTAAGTCTTGCTACAATTTCATCTGCCACCAGGTAGGTATTTCGTATTGCTCTTGTCTATTTTGTCAAAAAAAGGAACAAGTATTTTAAATTTAAGCTACTTGGCATGCTTTCATTCTCACATCAGATGTATCGATTGGTAAAATAAACTTTAATTTTGATTCATGATAAAGAGCGGCTTTTATAATTTCAGTTTATCTGCTACTTATTGCTTTTTAGTGATTGCATTTTGTTTGTCTATAACATCCTGTAAAAAAGATTCGTTTATTACAAGCGGTGATGCAAGTTTGGCCACAAGCGTAGATAGTTTAAAATATGATACTGTTTTCACCAGTATTGGATCCATTACGAAAATGTTTAGAATAAGCAATACCAATAACCAAAAATTGCTGCTTAGCAAGGTGAAGTTAATGGGTGGTGCCATGTCAGCTTTTAAAATAAATGTGAATGGCAGGTTATCAACTGAAGTAAACGATATTGAAATTGCAGCAAATGATAGCATCTATGTTTTTGTAACAGTCAACGTCAATCCAAATGTAGCTAACCTGCCTTTTATCGTAAAAGATAGTATTCAGATAATGTTTAATGGCAACATTCGTTTTGTACAATTAGAAGCATTTGGGCAGAATGCAAATTTTTTGCGTAACAGAATCATCAAGGGCAATATAACCTGGACGAATAATCTTCCCTATGTCATTTTAGGAAGTTTGCAGGTGGATACAACGGCAGTACTAACGATCAATCCAGGCTGTAGAATTTATGCCCATGCTAATGCTCCGATAATTGTGGATGGCACGTTACTGGTAAATGGAACAAAGCAGGAAAGGGTTATTTTTTCCGGCGACCGGCTGGATGATGAATACAGGGATTATCCAGCAAGCTGGCCCGGCATTTATTTCAGGGGTAGCAGTAAGAGCAATGTGTTAAAATTCACCACTGTAAAAAATGCCTACCAGGCTGTTGTGGCAGAGCAACCATCGGGTAACGTAAACCCCAAAATTATCCTGCAACAATGCATTGTTGACAACGCCTTCGACGCAGGCATCCTTTCTGTTAACAGCAGTATGCGTGTAGATAACAGTTTAATCAGCAATTGTGGTAAAAATATCCAAATTATTTATGGTGGCGATTACTCATTTACCAATTGTACCGTAGTGGCTTATTCTGCTTACTTTAGTCATAAAAACCCGGTACTTTCTGTAGTTAATTTTGCCACGCAGAATGGCATCACCTATACAAGTGATCTAAATGCAACCTTCCGAAACTGTATCTTTTGGGCAGAAAATAGTACAGTGGATGATGAACTTAGTGTCGCAAAGCAGGGCACTGATAATTTCAATGTTACATTTGATCATTGTTTGTACAAAGCTAAAAATGATCCTGGTAATAGTATTTTTACTGCTCCGATAAAAAATCAGGATCCATTGTTTGATAGTATTAACGTTTCAAGACGTTACTTTGATTTTCATATTACACTCAATGCACAGGCTCCGGGAATTGATAAAGGTATTAACACTAACTTTTTGAAAGACCTCGACGATAATAACCGAAACAACGGTTTACCCGATCTCGGTTGTTACGAGAAACAATAAATGACTAAATTATTACGATTCAACAAAATCTTCTTTTAAACGTTTATAAAAAAAACTAAATCATGTTAAAACTTTTGGTAATCTCCACCATGCTTTTTTCCTGCATGGCAAAAACAAATACAGTTTCTATGAACAATGAAGTAACAACTCCAATTGATGCAGTCCAAAAATCAATTTACGATTTTAAAGTTGAAGGTTTGGATGGCAATACGATTGATTTTGCGCAATATAAAGGCAAAAAGATATTAATTGTCAATACCGCATCTGAGTGTGGTTATACAAAGCAGTATGAAGGATTACAAGCATTATACGAAAAGTACAAAGATCGTTTAGTAATAGTTGGTTTTCCTGCAAACAATTTTGGTGGACAAGAACCAGGTTCTAATTCCGAAATTAAAGAGTTTTGTAAAAAAAATTATGGTGTTACCTTCCCAATGGCTGCTAAAATTTCTGTAAAAGGAGATGATACAGCGCCGGTTTACAAATGGCTTTGCAGTAAAACTGAAAATGGTGTTTTGGATGCTGAAATTAAATGGAATTTTAATAAATTCCTGATTGATGAGAAAGGTAAAATGGTGGCTAAGTTTGATAGCGGCGTTACCCCAATGAGCGCAGAGCTTACCGGGAAGTTATAAATTTTAAAAACATATTGAAAGGCATCCCGGGTTTTAAAACTTTGGATGCCTTTTTTTATTTTACTTTGCGTTGTGCAATTCGAAAAAGTAATAGGACAAAAAGATACGAAGGAACAATTGGTTCAAATGGTACAGCATAACCGGTTAAGCCATGCATTGCTGTTTCTAGGAAAGGAAGGAAGTGGCGGTCTTTCTTTAGCGATGGCATTTTCCCAGTATATTGTCTGTGAAAAAGTAAACCGTAAACTCAAGTCTGCTATCCCTGAACCTTCCTTATTTGGAGAGCCCGATCCTATCGATAACCGGCCTATCCTTCAAATGGATGCTTGTGGTGTTTGTAATGGTTGTTTAAAAGCAAATCAACTCGTTCATCCGGATATTCACTTTGCTTATCCAGTAATACCCAAAAAACCTGGAGATAAGCCACTTAGCACTGATTACATTACCAATTGGCGGTCATTTATGGCTGCTAATCCTTATGGAAATGTATTTGACTGGCTGCAATTTATTGGCGCGGAAAATAAACAGGGAAATATTACATCCGAGGAATGTAACGACATAACCCGGAAAATCAGCTTAAAGAGTTTCGAGAGTGAATATAAGGTATTGATTATTTGGATGCCGGAGTACCTTACAAAAAACGGTAACAAGTTGCTCAAGTTAATTGAAGAACCTCCGCCCAATACATTGTTTTTGCTGGTAGCCGAAAATGATGACCTGATATTACCCACCATATTATCGAGAACACAACTGGTAAAAATCCCCGCATTGACCAATTTGGAGGTTGAATCAGCTCTGGCAATGAATGACGCCGTTCCCATTGAAAAGGCACAGCAAATAGCCGCCTTGAGTGAAGGCAATTACAGAGAAGCTTTGCAGTTATTGCAACATGTGGAAGATGACTGGCAGGCAACGCTGCGGGAGTGGTTAAATATGATTTCTAAAAAAAATCTCGCTGGCCAGGTGAAATGGATAGATGATATGAGCAAGCAAGGCCGGGAGAAACAAAAACAGTTTTTAAAATACTTCACCCATTTACTGGAGCAGGCGGTTCGGTTAGCGGTGGTGAGTGGAAATGATGCAGCCGTGTTTTCGATCGCAGACAATGAAAGGGATTTTGCACTTCGGCTAAACAAATTGTGCAATATCAATCAACAGGAGGCAATTGTAGTTGAATTGGACAAGGCCAGTTATTACATTGAGCGAAACGCCAACGGTAAAATGCTATTTCACGCCCTCTCCATTAAGTTGTATCATATTATTAATAACAATTCATTAATTTTGATGAGTTGAGGAAAAGGGCCTGAGGACTTGGCTGGAATTGAGATTGGGAGTTTGCTTTATGTAACGTCTATCTCCGCTATACCAACATCATTGTGTAATCTGAACCCTCGTTGTTTAAAACGGGTATGTTTATACGGAATACTTTTATTAAACAGATGTAACCATCTGAATGATAAATGGTGTATAAATAATAAGTGTACCTTATCGGCTTGACAAGCTGTAAATGTACAAAAGACGGTAGCTATCGGCTGCGACGCCAATGAAGTTGAACCAGGAAATATAGCCGGTTAAATGATTGCCTAACGCAAAATGCCGGTTGTTTCCCAAATGGCACTTTTATTCCATATGCCTTTTTCCCTTTGCTCTGTTTTTTATTTTTTACTTTTTTAATTAACTAAATATGGCATGTGGAAGTTGTGGAACTGGCAGTACTCCCGGAGGTTGTCAAAGTCATGGAAGTTGTGCAAGCGGAAGTTGTAACAGAATGAATGTGCACGATTGGCTTGCAAATCTTCCTTTTAGCGATCCGGAAGGTGGTTGTCGGATTGTAGAGGTAAGTTTTAACAACGGCAGCCGTAAAGATTATTTCAAAAATACAACTACTTATTTTTTCGAAAAGGGCGATATGATTGCCGTAGAAGGCGTGAGTGGATTTGATGTAGGCAGCGTAAATATGACCGGAGAGCTGGTTCGTTTACAATTGAAAAAGAATAACATTAAGGAAGAAAGTGCTGATATCAAGAAGATTTTACGCAGAGCGAATGAAACCGATCTGAATAAATGCAAAGAGACAAAGGCAAGGGAAAAAGAGGTGATGATCCGCAGCCGTGCCATTGCCAAGCAGTTGAACCTTGATATGAAAGTAGCCGAGGTTGAAATACAGGCAGATGGGCGAAAGGCAACTTTCTTTTACATAGCTGATGATCGGGTAGATTTTAGAGAGTTGATAAAAATTTATGCCGGTGAGTTTAAGGTAAAGGTAGAAATGAAGCAGATTGGCGCCCGCCAGGAAGCAGGAAAGGTAGGCGGAATAGGTAGCTGCGGTCGTGAACTTTGCTGTAGTACCTGGCTTACCGATTTTAAAAGTGTAAATACCAATGCAGCCCGATATCAAAACTTAAGTATCAATCAAACAAAATTGAGCGGTCAATGTGGCCGATTAAAATGTTGTTTGAATTACGAATTGGATACCTACCTGGATGCGTTGCAAAATTTTCCGGATGACTGTGATATGATTGAAGTAGCCAGAAACCGGGCGTTTTTGGTTAAAAAGGACATCTTCAGGAACCTGATGTGGTACACTATGCCCGACAGTAACAAGCAATATCCACTAACTATTGAAAGCGCTAAAAAGATAAAGGCGCTTAATCGCCAGGGGATAAAACCCGATGAGTTAGAAACGGTGGAAGTTGTAAGCAAAAAACCGGTAGAAATAGAGCCAACCTATGTAGATGTGGTGGGTCAGATTAGTTTGAAAAGTCTGGAAAAGACAAGTCGCAAAAGAAGAGACAACGAAAGAGGTCAGGGCCAGCAACCAGGAGGAAGATCACAAGGCAACAGGCCAGGAGGGAATGAACAAAGAGGACCTGGTGGGCCACAAGGCGGTAATAATCAAAACAGGCCACAGCAAAGGCCACCTCAAAATCGGGATGGACAGGGGCAACAGCGTCCGCCACAAAACAGGGAAGGGCAGGGCCAACAACGTTCTCCTCAAAACCGGAGTGCTCAGGGGCAGCCACGGCCACCACAAAACAGGGAAGGACAAAATCAACAGCGTCCGCCACGTGATGCGCAGCAGCCCCAACAGCGGCAAGGTGGACAGCAGAATGCAGGCAGACAAGGGCCACCACCAAACAGGCAACCCCAACGTCCACCTCAAAATCGCGGCAACCAACCGAACAGGCCCAAACAAGGCCCAGATAGCAGTGAAGAAAAAAATATAACGAATTAATAAGCTAAACGTCGGGTTTTTCCACCTGGCGTTTTTATTTTTGCATCATAATTTTCTACATGTCAATCACTGTTCAAAATCTTTCTAAAATGTACGGCGCCCAAAAAGCCGTAAATAATATTTCGTTTAAAATTAAAAAGGGGGAAATTGTTGGCTTTTTGGGTCCGAATGGTGCGGGAAAAAGTACAACCATGAAGATGATTACAGGCTATCTGGAGGCAGATGAAGGATCTGCAGAAGTGTCCGGCGAAAGAGTAAGCACCAGCTCACTAAGTACAAAGAAAAAAATTGGTTATTTGCCAGAGGCAAACCCGCTCTATTTTGACATGTATGTGAGAGAATATCTTGAATTCATTTCGAATGTTCACGAAATAAAAGATCAGGAAAAGGCGATTGAACGAGTGATTGTTACAACTGGGTTAACGCTTGAGGCCAATAAAAAAATCGGCCAGTTAAGTAAAGGCTACAAGCAAAGGGTAGGCCTGGCAGCAGCGTTGATACACGATCCCGAAGTGCTGGTATTGGATGAGCCTACATCAGGACTTGATCCAAACCAAATTGTAGAAATAAGGGAAGTGATCAAATCCCTCGGGCAAAATAAGACTGTCTTGTTTTCATCGCATATCCTGCAGGAAGTACAGGCCATTTGCGACCGGGTGATTATTATCAATAAGGGCAATATAGTTGCCGACGATAAGCTAAGTAATTTGCAAAAAGGAGATAGTGACCAGGCTGTTGTAATTGTATCTTTCAAAGAAAGTGTAGCTCTGGAAACCTTAGCGGCATTGAATTTTGTTACAGAGGTTGCTATCATGCAAGCTCATTCAGAAGGGATAGATCAAGCGGAAGGCACTAGATACAAATTGGTGACCATAAATCCGGATGCTTTAAAAAAGCAGCTTCTGGAGTTAAGTATTAAATACAATTTCAACATTGTTTCATTGCAAAGTGAAAGCAATAGCCTCGAAGACATTTTCAGAACCTTAACTGCATCAACCATTCAAAACAATTTTAATCAATAAAACAATAATCATGAGTTACATCGCAAGCATTTATGCCCGCCAGATTCTGGATAGCCGTGGCAATCCAACCGTAGAAGTTGACGTAATAACAGAAAATGAAAATTTAGGCCGGGCTGCCGTTCCAAGTGGGGCAAGCACCGGTATTCACGAAGCCATGGAGTTAAGAGACAACAATAAAAAATTATTCGGTGGCAAGGGCGTTCTAAAAGCAGTAAAAAATGTAAACACCATTTTGGCAGAAAACCTGTTGGGATGGGATGTTTCTGACCAGGCCGGCATCGATGCACTGATGATTGCTTTGGATGGTACAGCAAATAAAAGTAAGTTAGGCGCTAATGGAATGTTGGCAGTAAGTTTGGCTGTTGCAAAAGCGGCTGCTTTGGAAGCCAATCTTCCTTTGTATCGCTATATTGGTGGCACCAATGCAAAGATTCTACCAATTCCAATGATGAATATCCTGAATGGGGGTGCACATGCGGATAATAAAATCGATTTTCAGGAATTTATGGTAATGCCGGTTGGTGCTTCCACTTTTAGCGAAGGTCTTCGTTGGGGTGTTGATATTTTTCATTCACTGAAAACAGTATTGAAGAAAAAGGGCTTTAGTACAAACGTAGGTGATGAAGGCGGTTTTGCACCCAATATCCAAAGCAATGAAGAAGCCATTGAAACGGTATTAACCGCTGTACAGGCAGCAGGTTACAAAACCGGCAGCCAGATTATGATTGCGATGGATGCAGCCAATAGCGAATTATGGAATTCAAAAGAAAAGAAGTACATTTTCCATAAAAGTGATGGCAAGAAAATGACCAGCGAAGAATTGGTAAAATACTGGGGAAGCTGGGTAAAGCAATATCCTATCTGCTCCATCGAAGATGGTATGGCTGAAGATGACTGGAAGGGCTGGCAGATGTTGACTGAGGAAGTAGGTGGAAAATGCCAGTTAGTTGGAGATGATCTTTTTGTGACTAACGTAACCCGTTTAGAAAGAGGGATTAAGGAAAATATTGCAAATGCCTTATTGGTAAAGGTAAACCAGATTGGCACATTAACCGAAACGATCAATGCAGTAAGTATGGCCCAACAAGCTGGTTTTAACACCATCATGAGTCATCGCAGTGGTGAAACAGAGGATACCACCATCGCCGATCTTGCAGTTGCTTTAAATTGCGGTCAGATAAAAACTGGTTCTGCCAGTAGAACGGACCGTATTGCAAAATACAACCAGTTAATACGCATTGAAGAATTGCTGGGAGATACTGCCATTTATCCAAAAGGAAAGATTAAATTTGGAAAATAGGTAATCATCCTTTCTGGTGCAGGATAATTAACGACCTAAAAAATGGACAAGAATTTCAATATTACAGACTCTTCTAAATTCCTTTTTTTGAGGAGTTTGAGGAGTCTGTACTTTTTAAAAAACAAATATTTATTGGCAGGGAGTTTTTTTCTGGTATGGATGGTTTTTTTCAATGAAAAGGATCTCATTTCAGAATTTAAAAGAAAGGAAAAACTTAAAGATTTACAAAAGAGCGAAGAACATCTTAGTGAAACCATCACTGAAACTAAATATGAATTGCGCCAGTTGAAAACAAACGCCCAAACTATTGAAAAATACGCAAGGGAAAAGTATTTGATGAAGAAAGACAATGAGGATTTATTTATTATTGCCACAGAGGATGCTAACAAATAATTCACATATAAAGACAATAATCAGGCAGTAAGGTCGTTTATATTGCAGGATTTGAATAATATTTTTAAACAAGCAACTAAAATTGCCTATGCACAGTTTTACACAGGAAGACCTTGTACAGTATCTGTATAAAGAATCTTCTCCGGAAAAATCAGCCGTTTTGAAGGCAGCGTTAGAAACCGATTGGATTCTGCGTGAAAAGTATGATATTATTTCTTCAGCTATTGGAAGTCTGGAAAAAATATCACTTTCGCCACGAAAAATTGCTGTAGACAATATTTTAAATTACGCCGAAAGATCTGTTTCACAACTTTCATCTGAAGTTTAAAACACGAGTTGGGTATTTAATTTACTTTCGTCCCGCAAAAAACGGGACGATTTTTTTATGACTAAGCTACAGCGTTACCAATACATCATTGATTATTTTTTAATGCATACTCCAGATGCAGAGACAGAACTGTTGTATGATAGTCCCTATCAATTATTGGTAGCAGTCATACTTTCTGCCCAGTGTACTGATAAGCGGGTAAACCTAACGACACCTGCTATATTTCGTAAGTACCCGGATCCTTCAAGTTTGAGCAAAGCCGCTGCAGAAGAAGTATTTGCGTTGATTAGGAGTATTTCTTATCCAAACAATAAGGCCAGGCATCTGGTGGGAATGGCAAATATGCTGATGCAAAAATTTGGTGGCGAGGTACCAATGACGGTAGATGAATTGGTTGAGCTACCAGGCGTGGGTAGAAAAACAGCGAATGTAATAACATCGGTGATCGATAACCAGCCGAATATGGCGGTGGATACGCATGTATTTAGGGTAAGCGCCCGGATTGGACTAACCACAAATGCTAAAACACCGCTCGCTTCCGAAAAGCAATTGATTCGACATATTCCAACTGCTTATGTTTACAAGGCACACCACTGGTTAATTCTTCATGGCAGATATATATGCACAGCACGAAGTCCAAAATGCAGCGAATGTGGCATAAAAAGAGCCTGTAAATTTTATAATAAGAAGTACAAAGCTGAAATTTAATTGCAAAACATTCGTTTATTTTGTAGCAAAATAACTATAGGTTACATTTGATTTAGATATTTAATTTTAATAAATGATTTTTAGTTTCATGAAGAATATAAGACTGATTGTTGTTGTAGCATTTCTAATGGCTTCTATTAATCAAACTGCTTCTGCCCAGTTTTATTTTTTCGATAATAACTACTACGACACCCCATTGATGTTTGAGGTGGGTGGTTCGCTGGGGGTAATGAATTGTTTGACAGACGTAGGGGGAAGAAAAGGCAATGGAAAACCTTTTTTAAAAGATCTAAATATTGGTAACAACCAGTTTAATGGAAGTATTTATTTAAATGCCCTTTACAAATATGCTGTGGGAGTTCGATTAGAAGGTACTTTCGGGCAAGTAAAATCTTATGATAGCATATTATTTTCTGTTCGTACGACAGCGCAAGGACGTTACGAACGTAGTTTACAATTCAAAAGTAAAATAACGGAAGTATCATTGATCGCCGAATTCCATCCATTATTTATTTTTATTAACTGGCTTAACCGGGAAAATGACCCGCCCAGATTGTCTCCCTACCTTGCTGCCGGATTTGGTTTTTTTTCGTTTAATCCACAGGCAAAACTAAATAATACCTGGATCGACCTTCAACCTTTGAGTACTGAAGGACAAGGTTTTGCAGAATACCCCGATCGTAAGATTTACAAACTAACACAGGTTTGCTTCCCTGTTGGAGCAGGTTTGAAGTACGAAGTGTCATCACGGGTCAATGTGCGCTTAGAAGCACTTAGCCGGATTTTAACCACAGATTATCTTGACGATTTAAGTACCCGATACATCGATCCAAAGATTTTTCAAAAATACTTTTCAGGCACGCAATTGAGTAATGCACTGGCTTTAAATGACCGTAGAAGCAAGTCCAACCCCGAATATCCGGTAAATCCTAACGGAGGCCAGCGTCGTGGAAATCCGACTGACAATGACGCTTATTTCACTTTCAATATAAAAGTAGGGATGACATTTGGCAGAGAAAAAATCATTCGTGGGTATACTCCCCAAAGATTCTAATACATTGCAGCATTACTTTGCTGGATTACAAATAAAAAAAGGTGCTGAATAATCAGCACCTTTTTTTATAAAATTTACTTAATACCGGTATTACAACATCTTTTTAATCTCTTCTATCAACTCACCTTTTGTAATGGCAACTCCCATTATTTTGTTGTAAGGCTTTGCATCAACAAAATACACATCCCGGATAATTTTTATCAACTGCCCATTGTTGATTTCAGGAATTAATACATGGTCAAAGTTTTTGATGATGTCACCCAGATTTTTAGGGAACGGCCGGATGTAACGAAGGTGTGCATGAGAAACAGCATGTCCTTCCGCCTGCAAGTCTCTACAAGCACTTTTTATGGCTCCATAAGTACTGCCCCAACCAATTACCAGCACTGTCCCTTTTTCTCCCCCACTATCTAATTTTTGCTCTGGAATGTATTCCGCAATCAGGTCTACCTTTTTTTGCCGGGTTTTGACCATCAACTGGTGATTATCCGAATCGTAACTGATATTACCGGTAACATCTTGCTTTTCTAAACCGCCAACCCGGTGTTCCAAACCAGCCGTGCCCGGTATCGCCCATGGTCTTACCAGTTTATCATCTCTTTTATAGGGTTGGAATTTGCCATTTACATCCAAGTCGGAAGCAATGTTTTGTGACGCAAAAGAAACTTTGATTTCAGCTAGCTCTGCTGCGGTAGGAAATTTCCATGGTTCAGCACCATTGGCAATATAACCATCGCTCAGGAAAATTACCGGAGTCATATGTTGAACGCTGATTCTTACTGCTTCATAAATGGCACTAAAGCAATCGCTGGGCGTAGAGGCAGATATCACCGGCATTGGGCACTCACCATTGCGGCCGTAATAAGCCTGCATCAAATCACTTTGTTCTGTTTTGGTTGGCAAACCGGTACTTGGTCCGCCTCTTTGTACATTTATGATGATTAATGGGATTTCCAGCATTACTGCCAGCCCCATTGCTTCTGCTTTTAACGCAATGCCGGGCCCACTGGTAGTAGTAACAGCGAGACTGCCACCATAACTGGCACCGATACAGGAAGTGATCGCTGCTATCTCATCTTCCGCCTGAAAAGTCTTTATGGCAAAGTTTTTATACTTACTTAGTTCGTGTAAAATGTCGGAAGCGGGTGTGATCGGGTAACTGCCTAAAAACAACTGCAAACCACTTTTTTGAGAGGCTGCAATTAAACCATAAGACAAAGCCTGGTTACCCATGATAGAGCGGTACATGCCCGGCTCCATCTTTGCCTTTTCCACACTGTAGCGGGTTGTAAATGTTTCAGTAGTGTCGCCGTAATTATAACCAGCCTGCAATGCCTTTACATTACTTTCAAATATCTCTGGCTTTTTGCCAAATTTATCCTTCAGAAATTGTATGGTATTATCCACCTCCCGGTTGTACATCCAGTATAAAAAGCCCAGTACAAACATATTTTTAGCACGGTCTTTTTCTTTCATTCCCATGGTGAAATCCTTCAGCGCTTCCCGGGTCATTTTGGTAACATCCATCTTAATCAACTCATACGAGTCAAGGCTGTTATCTTCCAAGGGATTAATGCCTTCGGGGTAATTTGCGAGCCGCAGGTTTTTTGCGTCAAAGCCTTCTATGTTGGCAATGATTACACCACCGGTTTTTAGTCCCTTTAAATTTACTTTTAAGGCTGCTGCGTTCATAGCTACCAATACATCACATAAATCACCGGGAGTAAAAATGCGGTCGCTGCTAAAGCGCAACTGGTATCCGCTCACGCCGGGTAAAGTACCTATCGGTGCACGTATCTCGGCCGGAAAATCGGGGAAAGTTGCCAGGTCGATGCCTAGCAAAGCGGTGTTGTTGGTAAACTGGCTGCCGGTTAATTGCATTCCGTCGCCGCTATCGCCTGCAAATTTGATTACTACTTCTCTTAAAACCTGTTCTTTAATCATATGGTCAATCATTAGAAATTACTGCAAGTTACGGCGAAATTATTTTTTATTACCAACGAAGAAAATCTTTCTATAGTATCTTTTGCATGTATAAAGCTCAGTAGAAGGCTTACCCGTTTTGTAGAAGCAACCGATGCTTTTCCAAAAATTGCCAGCTATTAGCAAACAACAAAAATTAACATCCCCAACAAATAATTTTTGGCAGCGATAACATGAAATGAGTTAATTTTAATCCTTAAAAAAATATAACTATGGACCTATTCAAATCTGGTAATCCTACACTTACAGAAAAAGCTTTCAAAAATACAGAGTACATTGATTACAACAACTCAATGACGGTGAGGGGCACTTTAAACAAGTTTGGCTTTATGTTTTTAATGCTCCTTGGCACTGCCTTTTATTCGTGGAAAGAATATGCAACCGGAGGCGATGTACAATCACTCATCTGGGGAGGAGCGATCGGAGGGTTGGTGATTGCGTTGGTAATTATGTTTAAAAAAGAATGGTCTCCCTACCTTGCGCCTTTGTATGCACTGCTGCAAGGTTTGTTTATTGGTGCCATATCTGCGTATTACAATGAGGCCTTTGCCGGAAAGATGCCCAACATTATTATGAATGCTGTTGGCTTAACCTTCGGCACCGCTATTGGAATGTATTTGTTGTACAGTTTTAAAATAATACAGGCAACTGAAAAATTCAAAGCCATTATTTTTACAGCAACCGCTGGCATTGCCATTTTCTATTTAATTGCGATGGTACTTAGAATGTTTGGCATTCAAATGGCTTTTCTGCATGAAGGTTCGCTGATGGGAATTGGTTTTAGTTTGGTAGTAGTTGCGATTGCAGCGCTTAACCTGATTTTAGATTTTGATATGATGGAACAAGGTGCTGCCGCCGGTGCCCCAAAATACATGGAATGGTATGGTGCATTTGGTTTGATGGTTACCATCGTTTGGTTGTACCTGGAAATACTTCGTTTGCTGAGTAAATTAAGTAGCAGAAAATAATTGCGTGTTCCGATAATTATCGGGAGGCAATGATGATCCGATAGCCATCGGATGGTGAAGCCTTCGGGGTTTACTAATATATTTGGTAACTATTCAGGTCACCGAAGTTATCCACAAACTACATAACTTTGCAAACTATCATAACAGCAGCAGAAATATCATTATTACATACGGAAGTCTTAGCACTACGTACAGAAAATGTGCAACTAAAAAAGTTGCTGCAAGA
>JBGSMI010000413.1:0-19855 GCA_041740215.1 Ferruginibacter sp. | reverse complement strand
ACTGAATCACCCAACATGAAGTATAGTCTTTTAGTGCCTACCTACAATAGCGACCGCTGGATAAAACCTTGTATCAATAGCATCCTGTCACAAACCTATCCGGGATTTGAAATTATTATTTTTGATACCGGCAGTACAGATGGCACGCTGGAATGGATAAGGTCGTTGGAAGATAGCAGGATACGGATTTATACCACCGATGTGCGACTTGGAATTGTTGAAAACTGGCAACGTTTTACGACTGTTCCTAAAAATGAATTTATGACCATTATGGGGCATGACGATATTCTGTATCCCGACTATCTGGCAACCATTGATCAACTAATTGAAAAATACCCCGATGCAGGACTGTACCAGACTCACTTTAATTTTATAGACGCAAAAGGGGAATTGATTCGTGCATGTGCTCCCATGAATACCAATATTACGCCTGAAGTTTTTTTAGCTTCTGTTCTTCAAAATAATTTAGAAATTACGGCTACAGGTTTTATGGTGAGATCAAAAGAGTACGATGCAGTGGGTGGTATCCCTGCTTATCCCAGCCTGTTATATGCTGATATCGAATTGTGGTTGAGGTTGATTATGAAAAACTACCTGGCCGTTGCACCGGAACCCTGTTTTGAATTCAGGCTGCATGTCGACAATACGTCTAAGGCTACGGGACAATTCAGGCTGGATGCATTCGAGCTATTGATTGAGTTTTTCAATGACCTTAAAAGTACAAAGCAAGAATACAAAACAATTATAGAAAAATATGCACCTGGTTTTTTAAAAAATCATGTTACCGGTGGATGCCACAAATTGATGTACATCAGCAAACCAAACAGGAACGGTGTTACCATGGATGATATTATTGCGTCTGCAAAGAAAAGTTCAACTTTACTTCTGCCTGGATTTTACTTTGCACCTGATAAATTGCCTTCAATATTAATTGCAAAACTGATTGACTCCAATGTTATTTTAAGGCGTGCGTTCCTTTTTTATAAAAGTTTTCAAAAAAGAACTTTTTAGCCGTTGCTAAATTTTTGGAATACTTGGCAACTTCAATGCCGCCAAAACAATGTTTACTCCCAAACCAATTTTACGGATCAGCTTTTCCACCGGTGTTCGTTTCCAGGGTGCAAAAGGATCGCCGATCTGTACGCCGGAAGTTAGGTTAACCGGTTTCTGCATCGTACGTTTTTCAATGATGGTGATGCTATCGTAATAGTGCAATGAATGCACGGTACGGGTGTATTGATCAATTTTAAAATTGCTTTGGCGTGAGTGCCATGCGTGAATAGAATCAACGATGTTTTTACTGAATTCGTTGAAGCTGCCTTGCCTTTTATAACCTCCACCATAATCAAGCCAGTAGGAGGTATGCAGGTCTTCAATAGCGTAAATGCCATCCGGTTTTACATGGTCAAATAATTCCAGGAAGGATGTTTTAATCTGGTTCATGGTGTGGCCACCGTCGTCAATTAAAATATCAATCTTCGGCATTTTCTTTTTTACCTCCGCAAGAAAGTTTTTATCGGACTGGGAGCCAATGAATATTTCAATATTTTCTTCTTCAAATTTTTTACAATCAGGGTCGATGTCGATACCATAAATTTTTGCCTTCGGACCAAAATAATGCTTCCACATTTGCAGTGATCCACCCTGGAAAACACCTATTTCCAATATCACTATTTCTTTATCCCGGTAGGCACTGAAATGCCGGTCGTAGATTTCAAAATAATGTTCCCATTTATGTATTACCCGGTTGGTATTGTTGTTGAAATATTTCCTTAGGTCATTCATATATATGCTATTAATGTACTACACACTCATAAAGCTGTAAATATAACCTGTATGTAGATTATAAAAAAATGAGCAGGCGAAAATGCCTGTTTAAACCGGTCGGTACCGCAGGTCAGACCGGTTATCAGGCTTAACAGGTAATGATCGTTCTGGGTTCATTCGTTTTTTTATAGCGATTTTAAATATGCCACCGGTCTGACCTTCGGTGCCGACTGGTTATCACTGTACTGTTTTAATTTTTGATAGCAAGGTGTTTTGACAGCTCTGGTTGTTCTTTTGATGCTGACCGGTAATGGTTACTCTGATCTACAGTGGTGAGCGAAAGTAGGCCTGGTCGGTACCGCAGTTCAGACCAGTTATCAGGTCATGATCGTTCTGGTTTCATCCGTGTGGGCTAGCGGTTCTCAATACACCGGTCTGACCTTCGGTGCCGACCGGTAGCACATAAAAAATCCCCCGGTATAAACCTGGGGGATTTTTTATATTTCAATTATCTACAAAAGCTTATTTAGCTGTCTGCGTTTTTAACTCTTCTTCCATCATTTCCTTTACCAGCATTGGTAAATCGTATTTTGGATACCAGCCTAATTTTGTATTTGCCTTTGTTGGGTCTCCGATCAATAAGTCTACTTCAGTCGGTCTGAAATAACGGGGATGGATACCTACCACCTGTTTGCCAATGGGTAACTGATATTGAGGATTGTTACATTTTGCAACAAAAGCTTTTTCATCAATACCGGTTCCTGTAAAATTCAGCTCAACACCTGCTTCTGCAAATGCCATGCTTACAAAATCTCTTACTGTAGTGGTAATACCAGTTGCCAATACAAAATCTTCCGGAACTTCCTGTTGCATCATCATCCACATGCCTTCTACATAATCCTTGGCATGGCCCCAATCTCTTTTTGCATCCAGATTGCCAAGTTTCAATACGTCTTCCTGCCCGGTTACAATTTTAGATACAGCGATGGTGATTTTCCTTGTTACAAACGTTTCTCCTCTTAACGGACTTTCGTGGTTGAACAGGATTCCGTTTACCGCATACATTTCATACGCTTCTCGGTAGTTTATGGTAATCCAGTAGCCGTACAATTTAGCAACTCCATACGGTGAACGTGGATAAAATGGTGTAGTTTCTTTTTGAGGTACTTCCTGTACCAATCCATACAATTCGGAAGTGGATGCCTGATAGAATTTAGTTTTCTTTTCCAGACCCAATATCCTGATTGCTTCAAGTATTCTCAATACGCCGATACCATCTGAGTTGGCAGTGTATTCGGGCGTTTCAAAACTTACCTGTACATGGCTTTGAGCCGCCAGGTTATAAATTTCATCGGGCTGTGTTTGCTGGATGATGCGCAATAAACTGGAGGCATCGGTCAAGTCTCCGTAATGCAACTGAAAGCGTTCTGAAAGACTTTTGTCATTGAACAGATGATCAATTCTATCGGTATTGATCAATGAACTGCGGCGCTTCAAACCATGTACAGTGTAGCCTTTGTTGAGTAATAACTCGGCCAGATAGGCTCCATCCTGACCCGTTATGCCTGTAATAAGTGCTGTTTTCATGCTTTATTTTTATGATTAAATGATTTAAATATTCGTTCCATTAGCAATGCGCCGAATTGTTTGGTATAAAAAATCGCTGCGAAAATATACCATCTAACGTCAGGATAAAAATTTTTCATGAATTTTGCATGATTTTTTATTGATATAAGTCTTACCTGCTGCAATTTTTCCGGACTGGTACTGCCTTTATGAATGTGCATTACTTTAGCCTCTGGTAAAAAATCGATGTCATATCCCAGTTGTTTAAAATGCCAGCACCACAGCGCATCCTCACAATACATAAAAAAATCTTCGGCCAGCCGTTGGCCGGGTAGTTGCGCTACTATACTTTTTGGAAACATCATGAAGGCCCCCCAAACCCAATCGCAGTTGGCAAAGCTCTGGTGGTCAAAATACCGATGAAGCATCAACGCTGCCCGTTTTTCTTTTGGTAGTAATTTGTATATTGGAAATATCTCTAACAATTCCCAGCCGATGGTTCTAAAACGCCGGCAATTATATTGTATTGTGCCATTGGGATAAATTAACTGGCAGGTAACCAGGCCCGTTTTTTTATTCGCTATTATATGATCGAGGCATATTTTAGGTGCATTGTTGATTAACTCTGTATCGCTGTTAAGTAACAATATGTATTCCCCGTGTGCGTGTTTAATTCCCAAATTATTACCACCAGCAAAACCTGTATTGGTTTTACTGATGATTAACTGGATCTCGGGAAACTGCAGTTTGAAAAATTTGGGATCGCACTCAAGCGATGCATTGTCAACCAATACTATTTCATACTCCACATCCAATAGTTTTTCCCTGATAGATGCAATGCACTTACAAGTGAGGCTAAACGTATTGTAATTGATGATGATGATTGAGAGTTGCATAGCTATATTTCAAAGAATTATTTATTCTCTACTTGCGGGGTTAATGCTAATACTACCGTAACCTGGTCTCCCCGGTTTTGTCTGTTTAGTTTTTTTGATAAATAATAATAGTAATAGGTTTTAATGGAGGTGAGGCGCTTATAAAAATTATTGTCGCTGGGCTGAAGGGTTTTCTTCTCAAGATATAGATTGCTTCCTGTAAATTGAAAGTGTGAGGAATCATCGTACATGTTCACAATTTTAAACTGGGTGTTTTTTTCAATCGCCAGTTTTATACTTTTTCGGGTAAACAAATTAATATGACGGGGGGCATCAAACTGCACCCAGTTTTCTTTGTATTTTTCGTAAGCTTGTGAATCAATTACTGGAATTCTCAGGATTATTTTCCCCCCTGAAAGCAGTTTTTTTTGTAGTTCGGTAAGCATACGAAGTGGATTTTCAAGATGTTCAAAAACATGATTTAGTGTAATAATGTCCCATTGTGATTTGCCAAAATTTTTGAGATCATTTGTTAAAAATATCTTGCCATTGTTTTGGAAATTTTCTTGTAGAAAAAGATCGTATCCTACCGCTTCGGTAAATCCAGCCGCTCTTAATTCATGAACGAACTTACCAATTCCGCAACCAAAATCCAGTATTTTAGAAGCTTTGCTTATTCCCTTAACTGTAAGTAGAGCATTCAATGATGGGGACAATAAAAAACTGTCTTTTATTTTTAACTGAACTGCCTTTTTGGTACCAAAACTTTTTATTTTACTCAGTAGTAATGCAGCCGGTGTTTTTTGTTTTCTAAAACTGTAATATTTTTCTTCATTATAATATTTTCCAAGGTCGTTTGGAGTTTCACCTAAATGGGTATGACCACAATCTGTACATTGATGGTAGATAAAATCTTCTTTCAATCCAATCATTTGTTCTTTAACGGTGATTGGAGTTGTGTTGCCCCCACATACATTGCATACTGCCATATCCTGCTTATTTTACTATTTTTCTTTTCATCAAAGTGTATCGGCGCTCGTAATCAGTTTACCAGCAGATGCCAAATGTTGTAGCTAACACAGCACTAAGGAATTTTATAAAAAAAAGGGTTGCTTCGAAAAATTGTAATTGTATATTTCAACAGAACCATGATACTGGCTGAATAACTAAAAAAATACTTCCAGCTATAATGCTCATTCTTTCTGGCAAATATTTTATCGAATAGTAATCCGAAAAAAAACACCGGTATTTCAATAATATATAGAAATAGGTTGATTAGAAACCATATGTTACCAAATTGTTTTTTTATCCTAAGCAAATTTGATAAAATGATTTGCCGTCCTTTCCTGTTCCAAATTCCTTTGCTATTTTCTTTCTCTTTTATATTATAGAATTCGTTGCTAGAACCTCCCTGAAGGTGTATTACTTTCGGCCCTTCAAATAAACAAAGTTTCCCCAACCGCTGCAACCGGCTGCACCATTCCATTTCTTCCGAATACATAAAGAATTCTTCATCTAATAACCCTGCTTTATCAATCACGTTTCTTTTAGTTAGTATGAATGCTCCAATGATCCAGTCTACATAAACGATCTCTTCAATTTTTTCAATACTTGGTTTTTTTGCTCCTGCTTTATATCCAATGTATCTTACCAGCTTACCAAGGTAGGGTAGTGGAATCAATGTATTGTTTAAGCCACCTTTAACATTATTAGCTCCGCTGATCTGGTTTGATCCGTCAATGTTTAATAGCTGAACACCGCAGGCTGAAATTTCGCCATGGTTTTCAAATAGCAAAATGGTTTTCTCAATTGCATTTTCCAGAATGATGGTATCGCTGTTGAGCAATAAAATAAAGTTGCCATTAGCTATTCTGATCCCCGCATTATTGGCCCTTGCAAAACCGGAATTGTATGTCATCGCCACCCAAACCACACCCGGAAATTTCTCCAAAACTATCTCCTCACTTTCATCCTGCGAAAAATTATCTACTACAATAATTTCAAACGAAATCCGGGTAGTTTCTTTGTAAATACTTTCAATACAATCAATCAGTAAAGCAGGACCTTTATAGTTTACAAGAATAACGGATAGATCCATATTTAGCAATTTTCAGAAATAATGGTTTCCATTTTATCTGCTTGATTAATTACTTTTTGTTTTGCCTAAATAAAAGAAATGCGCATATTACCAGCGAGATAAGCGTGATGATACCTGCAACCAGGTTGAGCGTATTGCCCAACGTATATGATGCAGGGGCAAAATCAAATTGAATGGTATGATCACCTGCCGGAATATTTAAACCCCGGAGTGCATAGTCTACCTTAACAATGGGTGTTTCCTTACCATCGATGAAAGCTTTCCATCCATTGGGATAATAGATTTCGCTGAATACCGCAAACTGGTCTTTGGTTGCATTGCTTTGATACGTGATATGATCGTTTAAGTTTTTTATCAAACGGATGCCTGCGCTACTGTCATACGCTGGTGTAACGGTTACTTTTGACTGCTCTCTTTTATCAATCACCACCGTATCTTTTGAATGCAGACTATCCAATGCCAGCATTTCTTCATCCGCATTATTTACATATTTAATTGCTTTTACAAACCAAACAGGGCCATTTGCACTTGGGTTCATTTGGGCAACAGGCTGGTTATTTTGTCCAACGGTTATAAAATATTTAGTGTTCAGCATATTGAACATCTCCATGTTTCCTTTGCTGAGTTGATGTTCAATTAAATCATTGTACAATCCCAGTTTAGCGGGACTATAACCGCCAACCGAATTGTGAAAGTAGGAGGTACGGGAATCCTGGAACGGATCTCCACCAGCCTGATCAAATACCCTAAAATAACCGGTGTCCATTTTTATTTGGTTATCGGCAGCATTGGGAGTGAAGCCGGATAAATAATCTTCCGGGGTGGCATACTTGCTTTTATTCAAATACCTGGAAGAAACAGTAATTAAATCGATGAAAGAAATGAAAGCCAGTAAACTGATGGCCAGTACAGGATTTATTTTCTTTTTTATACCCAGCCAAATGATGCCTCCGCCCAATACGAAGAACAGGATGAGTCTCGTTAAATCACTACCAAACAGACCTTTCCTGTCTTCAATCAAAGCTTTAAAAAAGCTACTGGTCATGGTATTGGACTGGTTGGTCATTTCGGGGGTAGGCTGTTTACCCTGTGCCATCGACTGGGCCAGTTGTTCGGTAATGGCTTTCCTGGTGTCCTTTGTTTTTTCATTGCTAAAAGAAGATGTGAAATAAACCGCCGAAAGTATAGCCAGTATAGCACCACTTGTAATAGCAGCATATTTTAATTTTTTAAATAGCAATTGCTCCTGCATTTTACCATAAAAGATTTCCTGCAATGCCAATGCTGCAATTAGTGCAAAAGTAAACTGTGGTAACACCAGTGCCATAGACGGCGCCCTGAATTTGTTAAGCGCAGGTAAATGATCGAACAGAAAATAATTGACGGCTGCAAAATTACTGCCCCATGCCAGCACAATCCCGATGATGGTGCCGGGAATTAACCAATACAAATATTGTCTTTTTACTACAAACAATCCTGCAATAAACAACAGGCAAATAATAGCACCCAGGTAAACGGGACCGGCAGTATTGGGCTGATCGCCCCAGTAGGGCGACATATACCGGTAGAAATAATTGATGCCTTCGCTGGGTAAACCAGATTCTTGTAAAGCTGCTATGACTTTGCTGTTTTCGCCAAATTCACTGGGGTCATTGCTGCTGCCGGAATAGTTGGGCAAAATAAAAGTGAGCGTTTCTTCTTTACCATAACTCCATTGAAAAGCGTAATCTTTTTTTAACCCACCTTCAGATAAGTTTTCTTTTTTTACTCCCAACGTAAGTTCGCTTCTGCCACCTCGCATTGTTTCCTGTGCATATTCCCTGGTAGGCAATAGCATTACTGCAAAAGAACAGGCACTAATGGCGATGGCAACAAAAGCCAGTGACGCTGAAGTAATTAGATGTTTAAAATCTTTGTTTTTTATGGTTTGAATTAAAAATGAAATACCAAGGCATACAAATAATAGCATGAAATAATAAACGATCTGTACGTGATTTTGCCAGAAGAACAGGGTACTTGAAATCAACGTTAATGCGAACCCCAGAATATATTTACGTTGCATTAATAAAACAATACCCGCCAATACTAATGGTGCATACCCCATGGTAGCAAATTTGGTAACATGGCCAACCATGGTGATGATGGCATTGTAAGATGCAAATGCATAAGCCAGTGAACCCAAAATTCCGATCCATGGTTTTAGCTTTAACACCTGGGATAAGATGTAAAAACAAATGCAGGATAAAAAAAACAGGCTTGCAGGGGAAGGTAAAAAGAAGGTGAAAATATTGTGCATCCAAAGAATCCCGATGTTGTATTTACCTGCTAAAAATATCTGAAAAGCAGGCATTCCGCCAAACATGGAATTGGTCCATAAGGGGTAAGTGCCGTATTTTTCATAAAATTCAAAAGATTGCTGGGTCATGCCCCTTGTGCCCAACATATCATGCTGACTAACCACCATACCCTGAAAAACGGGCAAACAGTAAACTACAGCAATGATCAGGAACAATACCACTGCAATCGCATGTGGCAAAATGTTTTTCAAATTAATAGGCTTCATGAAACGATTTGATTATGAGGCGGCAAATTAACTCAAAAAAGGGAAACCCTGAGCTACTACGGAAATTTGGGCGTATTTAAAATTGCCGCAGCACAATTGAGGGTTGCCAACCTTTTTCAAAGTGTTTTAGCAGAAAAGAACCTGCACAAGGTTGGCAAGCCTTCCTACAATTTTAAATGCATCCGGAAATTTTCAGGACATGGTTCGGCGAGTTATTGCATGTTCATTGACGATGGCTGTCATTTGGTAATATTTATTCAGTGTAAAACGTGCTGTTCATCTGCCTCAGATAAAAGAAGCCCCTTCGAAAAAAGAGGCTTTTCAATAATTCATCACAATGCTATCGAAAGGAATTTATAATATGCTTATCAATGATTTAAATCTGACAGAAATTACTGTTTGAATCATGATAGTATTTTAGTTTCTTCAACACAATGATCCGGTTTTTTCAAGTAGTGAGTGCAGTACTATTGCTGCCCTTGCATACCTTCCATTCCAGCTCCCTGGTCTGCCTTCATGTTTTTACGCTTCAATAGCGAAACATCAAACTTTCCAAAGCGCCAGTTAAAGTTCAGTCTCACTAGCTGCGGATCTCTTCTGCGGGAAGTTTCTTGTATAAAAAAAATGGATTCGGTAAAGTTCTCATTTAAACGGGTTCTAAAAACATCACTCATTTGCAGTGTTAAAGAAGCGGCATTGTTTTTTAAAAAATCCTTTCTGATGGCGATATCGATCCCATAAAAAGGTTTGATAAAACCTTGTGCGCTTGGTAAATTTCCACCACCAAACATCATACCCCGGCCGCCTCCGCCACCAGGTTGTACAAGGGTTTTTGCCTGGTAATCACCACTTAACTGGATTGAATAATTCTTTGGTAATTTAAAACTGTTGTTCAATTTAAAAAACCAGCTTAACTGGCTATTGTCTACACCACCTGGCAAATTGCCTGCTTTTAAGGTAACGCTGAAAAGATTCAGGTTACTGGTCAAATCCCACCACTTATTTATCTTGTTTCTGGCCGTCAACTCTAATCCACCGGTATAACTTTGCGACGCATTCGCATAGCTTGTAAACAATACTGAATCCGGCTTAGCAGGCGCATTTGGATTTTTTTCCGGGAATTGGTAGCGGGCAATCAGATCGTTGGTGTTTTTAAAATATAGGGTTGATAACAGGCTATGCCCCTTAGCCAGTTGATTCTGGTAAGAGAATTCAAGCAGGTTCGTAAACTCAGGAACCAGGTTTGGGTTACCCTTACTTAGATTTAATGAATCGGTGAAATCAATGAAAGGAATCAACTGGAAAAAGTTGGGGCGGTTGATTTTTCTTGAGTAATTTATTTGCAGATCCTGTTTGGCGGTTAATTTGTAAGTGGCGAATGCACTTGGGAAAAGGCTGAAAGGGAATTTATTGGAAAACTTTTGCCCTGTATTGATCAAGGTACCATCGTATTTAGAACTTTCTACCCTTAAGCCAAGTTGGTAGCTAAATTTTTTAATTTGATGTGAAAAAGTGGTATATGCCGCCAACACCCTGTCTGTAAATTGGTAACTATTGTTTAATTGCGTCAGTGGAATATTAATACCAGATGTAGGATCTTTCAGAAAATTTTCATTGAAACTATTAAAATCACGGATGGCCACCCTTGCCCCCATTTCAACCTTCATGGTTGAGGAAATTGGGTTTACATAATCTGTTTGTGCAGTAAAAAATTTTGTTGTGCCACTACCAAGAGAGCTTTGATTGATGAGTGGAGTTTTTGGGTTGCTATCAGGGAAGTAGTACTGCGTGCCGATCTGGTTGTTGTTGTTGTTCTTGCTGTAGTTGTAATTTAAATCAGCAGTAAGTTCCTGGTTGGCTTTAGCAAAATTGTGTTTAAAGCTAATCGAAGAACCATAATTTCTGAATTGAAAAAGGCTGTTGGTTGTTCGGTTGCCATAATCCTTCACAGTAAAATTAGGGTATATAGTATCCCGGTCAATGTTGTATAGATCAGTGTTTTTGAAATTGCCGGCTACCATGTTTCCTGAAAAACTTAAGGTGTTGCGGTTGTCGATGAAATAGTCAAAACCCATTCTGCCAAAACCAAAAAAACCTCTACCGATAGGTGCACTTTCCTGGCGTAAATGTGCTTCTGCGCTGTTTAAAAAATCTGTACGGTCGGTGATGGAGGTTGATATACTTTTACGATAGCCCATTTGGGTGGCAGCAAAAAAGTTTATTTTTTGTTGTTTGATGTTAATATCGCCACCAAAACCGGGTCGGCCGCGACTATCCACGCTTGCCCGCAAACCACCATTGTAGCCAGCTTTGCGGTTCTTTTTCAACACAATGTTTAAAATGCCAGAACCACCACCAGATGCGTCAAACTTTGCAGAGGGGTTAGTGATGATCTCAACGGTGGCGATGGCATCCGCTGGAATTTGTTCCAACGTGAGGGTGGTAGGCCGACCATCTACAAATATTTGTGGTGGCGAATTCCTTAAACTCACATTGCCGTCAATATCAACACTCACACTCGGAACGTTTCTCATCACATCCACCGCCGTTCCACCGGCACTGGCAATATTTTTCTCTACATTAAAAATTTTGCGGTCAATGCTCATGGTAAGCAATGGTTTATCAGCCACTATTGTTACATCTTCTAATTGTTTGGCATCCGGTTGTAATTTAAAATTTCCCAGGTCTTTATCAACAGCATTCATCATGCCGCTCATATCGCCTGGTTTTGCACCCGCCATATTGAGTACAAATGCTGCCTTCTGTTGAATTTCCTGATAGCCGATTGCAGTGATCACCAGTTTGTAGGTGGCCATAATTGCCAAATTCTCCAGGCTAAATTCGCCTCTTTTCGTAGTGAGCATTCCGGAAACTACTATATCTCTCCTCTTTTTTGAAACAGAATCAAACTTGTTTTGAATCAATTGTACAGAAGCTGCCTCAATCGGCTTATTGGTAATGGAATCAATCACTTTTCCGTAAAAATGCCCCATATTCATATTTTGACCGCCTGGCCTACCACCACCACCACCACCGGGAAACTGGGCAAAGGAGATGAAGGAAGATAATAGAAGTATGAAAGAAAAAAGTAAAACAGAAATTGTCTTCATTTATAATATTTTGTTGAAGTTGAATGCGTTTGATTAAACCAAAGTTCTCCTATAATGTTTGACGGCAACGCCGCTTAATTGATGAACGGTAGTAAATCGTTGGGAAAAGGAGTGGTGTTAATTAAAATACCGTTATCTGATGAAATAAGCGATTAGCACCTGTGCCAGACCAATGATCAGTCCAAATACAGTACTTATGATTTCTAAAAATTTAAATTCTTTTTGGGTAATCTGCTTCAAAATATCCTCTAGTTTTTCAGAAGAGAAATTGGCTACTTTTTCAGTAATGATTTTCTCCAGATCTAAATCATGCTGTAACTTGTTCATATAGCTTTTCATTAAGATCGGGAAAAGTGATTCCAATTCCTCTAAAAAAGCTCCCTTTAACTGGAGAATGGTTTTTTCGCCCAACATCATAGAAAGCATGGGAAAAACTTCCTTTAATTTGTTACGCAGAAAATGATCAATATGTGCTTCGATATCTGGCCTAAGCTTTTGTAGATTATCCGGATTGGTAATTTTTGCTTCAATCTCCTCAAAGGAAAGCAGTTCTTTACTCACTACCTGTCCTAATTTTTCCGCAATCATTTGTTGGTTTTTTGGAAAAACCCCCTGTATGGTCATGCCGAAGATTTTAACTGGATAACGGGGATGAAACAACATCTTAATGGCGAGCCAGGTGGTAACCCATCCGGTAAAGGCTGTTAGTAAAACTGTGATGATGGCCTGAGTAAGATTCATACTTTATTTTTGGGCTGCAAAGAACGACAATAAAAAAGTATTTTAAATGTAATTTTGTTCAGGAATTGTTTTTTGCTATTTTTGCAATCCAAAAGAAAAAACGGTAGTCGTAGCTCAGTTGGTTAGAGCATCAGATTGTGATTCTGAGGGTCGGGGGTTCGAGCCCCCTCGATTACCCACTTTAAAGCGAGGAACAAAACAATCTCCACGCAATTAAATAACAAGAGCGGATGTTGACATAATGTCAACATCCGCTTTTTTAATGTACGGGCTTCATCCGCTGTATAACAAAACATCCGCTCTTTTTTTAACCACTACACCGTAAACTTTTCATTCTCCTTATCTATCATTGGCTGAAGCGGTTGTAGCATTCGCAGGTCCGGATAAGATTCTGCCAATAAAAAAATCGGCCTACATATCGGTGTTTAATTTTCCCATGTTAGTACCAGCCATTTTTCAAGTACGTACCCCGAGTAATGTAAGTGTACTAGTGCCAGGTTAAATATAAAATGATGGATCAATTTGTGATCCGATAGCTATCGGATGGTGAATGGTCAATTGTCAACATTTGCCCATTCACTATTGACAATTCACACTTAACTTAACAGTAGTGTTAAATTTGAATACTGCCAATATTACCACGCCAAAAGAAGTACGATTAGTGCTGATAGCACGATTTATAAAATTGGTATGGCCTATATCGTAATTAAAATTAACGGGATAAATGAAAAATCTGTAATGGAATCTATAACGCATCTCCGGGGACCGTATTGATACTTATCCCTTTCTCTCATCCGTATTTTTGGATTGCGCATATTCAGTAGGCGTTATATTAAACTGTTTTTGAAAACTTCGGGCAAAATTACTTTGTGAACTAAAACCAACCATGTCTGCTATTTCATAAATTTTATGTTCTCCCTGAGCCAGTAACTCAGCCGCTTTTTTCAGCCGGGTTATGTTGATTACTTCAAGCGGTGTAAGTACAGAAATGGCTTTTATTTTTCTGTATAGGGTGATGCGGCTCATATTCATAATGGTGGCAAGCTTTTCTACATCCATATCAGCATCTTCCAAATGTTTACAGATAGCATCGTTCAATGTTTCCAAAAAATGTTCATCCGCTTTTGTATGCGCCATGCTTTTGATATGTATCAAAGGTGAGCTTGCATAAAATTCACGGATGTTGTTGCGGTTAGCCAACAGACTAGCTATCTGTGCCATCAGGTGCTCTTTTGAAAATGGTTTTTCGATATAGGCATCAGCTCCCAACTCCAGCCCTTTAATTTTTGATCCAATGGTGTTTTTTGCGGTAAGGAGTATAACAGGAATGTGTGAATATTCAATCGTTGATTTGATCGTTTTACATAATTCAAAGCCATCCATCATGGGCATCATTACATCGCTCACAATTAGTTGTACCGCCTCTGTTTCCAATAATGCCAATGCTTCTTTTCCTTCTGCTGCTTTCAATATTGCATACTTGTTTTTTAAAACCCTTTCCAGGAAATCAAGTATTTCTTCATTATCATCTACGAGTAATATCAATGGTAGCATAGTAGCTTTTTTATTTTAAATGCGTTTCTTTTTTTGTTGCCCGGCAACCAAAGGTTTCAGCGGCAGACAAAGTGCAAATACATTAACGCCGCCACCAGGGTTTTTTAGATATAATTTTCCATGGTGCAACTGTGTTAGTGACTTTGCCAGCGCAAGCCCAATGCCTGTTCCCTGTTGCTTTGCGGCTTCCTTCATCCGGTAAAAAGGTTCAAATATTTTATCACTCATTTCAGCAGGTATGATGAACCCGTCGTTCTCAATTTCAATGGTAAAGTAGTCCTCATTATTATTCGGCGGAATCAGTCGTACGGATACATTACTTTGCGCATACTTTACTGCGTTATTTATCAGGTTGCTAAAAATTTTATTCAAAGCTTCCTCATCGGCAAGCGCATATATTGCAGTGGCGGGCAGTTGCAGGTTGTATGCGAGTTTCTTCTTTCTGGCAAGCGGAGAAAAGTTTTCATAGTTTTCTTTAAGCAATGTATTGATGTCCACTCTTAAAAAATCAATACTAAAGCCTTTCGTTTCCGTCTGCCTGAAATCGAGAATCTGTGTAATGAGCGCAATCAATCTGTTGGTGTTTCTTTCCATTGTCACCACATCTTCTTTTATCGCAGGTATCTCCTCCACTTGCTCCAGCAAGTTTTCAACGGGACCTTTTATCAGTGTAAGCGGTGTTCTTATTTCGTGTGCGATGTTGGTAAAGAAATCTATCTTGGCTTCATAAATTTCTTTTTCTTTTTTATCTTCTGAAATTATGTGATAGGTGCGCAATAAATAATAGGCAACCGCAATGGCGATTACTGCATATATCATGTAAGCCCAACTCGTGGCCCACCAGGGTGGTAAAATATTTATAATGAGTTGTTTTTCTTCTTTGCTCCAGTTGCCGTTAATGCCTGCCTTTACCTTAAAAGTATATTTGCCAGGCGAAAGATTGGTAAAATATATTTTCCGGTTAGGATTTATTTCTGTCCATTCATTATCTACGCCTTTCATGATATAACTGTAGATGGTCATTTCCGGTGAAATAAAACTCAGTGCAGCAAAGTCTATGCTGAGTGAAGAACGGTCATAAGGCAAAGCTATTTCCTTCGTGTATAAAATTGATTGGCTTAAAATGGCGCTGTCATTGGCTATATCCAGCTCTTTGTTTTGTACCTGAATACCGGTTATGTACACCGGCGGAACTTTGGTGGGCTTTAAAAAATTACCCGGTAAAAAACGGATCATCCCTTTTACACTTCCAAAGTAAAGTTGGCCTTCTTCATCTTTATAACCGGAATTATAATTGAACTGGTCGTTCAACAAACCATTGTCTTTAGTATATATAATTACGTTCCCATTTTCGGGATTTAAGTTTACCAATCCTCTTGAGGTGGTAACCCATATTTTCTGTTGATTGTCTTCCAGCACCTTGAAAATAAAATTGCTGGAAAGACCGTTTTCTGTGGTAAAATGAGCCATTGTTTTTCTGTCGTTGCTTAATTTACACAGACCGCCACCTTCAGTTGCAATCCACAGGTTTTGTTTTCCATCTTCATAAAGAGCGTTGATGGTATTATTGGTTAGACTGGTATTGTTGCCGGGGTCATTTTCAAAATGCCCTTGTTTTTTTGTAACGGGATTATAAAAATAAAGTCCACGGTCATGTGTACCAATCCAGATTGTTTTGTTGCGATCTTCCAGCAGGCAGGATACAAACGTATGGGAAGGTAATTTTGCGGCGCTGTCAAATCCATCGGCTTTGCTGTCGAATTTAAACAATGAGTTGCTGGTACCTGCATAAATTGCCCCATCCTTAGCTTGTAACAGGCACACAATAAAGTTACTTTTTAAGTCTTTGTTGGCAGGCCCTGCGGCATAATGTTTTTTTATTTTCCCGGTGGGGATATCCAGTACATCCAGTCCGTGTTCAAAAGTACCGATCCATAGTTCATTGCCTGTTGCCAGTAAACCATGTATGTTGGTGTATGCAATGCTGCTCGTTTCGCCGGTAGGCTTATATTGGGTAATAGCGCCTGTTAAAGGGTTTAGTTTATTTAGTCCTGCGTCTTCGGTTCCTATCCACAAGTTGCCCAGCCGGTCGTTACAAATTTCCCGTACCACACTGCCACCAATAGCATTGGCAGAATTATCCGGAAAATATTTTTGGAACACTGCATATTGTTTTGAATAATAATTGATGCCGCCAAAGTAAGTGCCTGCCCACATACCGCCCTCCATATCCTTGCAAAGCGTGTACACCGCATTATCTGAAAGCGAGTAGGGGTCGAGTAATTTTTTTTTAAGGTTTATAAACTTTTTTGTGCTGGTATTGAAAATAAAAATACCAGATTCTGTTGCCAGCCAAAATTCATTGTCCGAATATTTTTTTATGTCATGCACATACACGGTGGTTTTATCCGGGTTCAACGTAAGCAGGTCGGTGTAATCGGATGTAGCGATGTCAAATCGCTTTAAACCCTGGTTGGTCGTACCGGCGAAGATGGCCCCTTTTCCTGCCGGATAAATTTTAATTACTGCGTAGGCAGAAGCTTCGGGTGAATGCGAAAAAAGATTGAAACTTTTGAAGGTTTCAGTGCCTTCATCAAAGCGCTGTAGAAAACCATTTGGCGTGCAGGCCCACAATTCGCCTTCCTCTGACAGACAAAGCGAACTGGCTTCAAAAAAAGTAGAGGTTGGAAAGACTTTTATCTTTTTAATATTAAAATTGTAGCGGCAAACAGTAAGCCTCGATATAAACCAGATTTGCCCGTGTTTGTCCATTTGTATGGCATTGATTTCAGGAAATGAATCCAAAAACTTTACCATGCGTTCTTTTTGCCGGTCAAACGTGTATAGGCCTTTTTGGCAACCTACCCACAACGTATTTTTTTTATCCACCATCAGGCAGCCAATCAAATTAGTTTCTAATGTTCTGCCATCATCGTTCATATCAAATACTTTGAAATGATAGCCATCAAAACGGTTTACTCCATCCTTGGTGCCAAACCAAAGGAAGCCGGTGCTGTCTTGTATGCTGCAATACACTGTGTTATTCGATAGGCCACTTTCTACGGTGTAATTCCGGAAGAAATAAGATTGTGCTGTTAATTTTGCAGAACAAAATAAAAGCATGCCGGCCACCGCCATAAACAGAATGATATGTAATTTATTTTTCAAGCCCAAAGACGAAGTTGTAGGAAATTTATAAGCAAAGCAAGTAAGTGCCGGATGTAAATATCAAAAAAAAATAAGCAATCGCTTAAAAAATAAAATGAAACAATTTGTAAAAATTATGATACGCAGGGAATGGTTGCTTAAAAAGTAATGGATTTATTTTACAGTATAATTTGTAAGGCACTCTTTTAGTCCGGTAAATTATCACCAACGATTGTAGTATTTTTTAATTTATAAATTTTTGCTGTATGACACACCCCATAATATTTAGTAAGGTGCTTTCGCAACTTCTGCAATCCTATCTCAATAAATACAACAACTTTTTCGCTTCTGGTTTTCATTGTCTTTCATTGGATGCCATTTTTTTAATGTTACCACCGGCAGATTGCCATTTAATTAAAGACTAAGGATGGCCGACGGTTCAATTGTCGAAAATAAATAACTTTCTTCCAAATTTTTTTACATGAATGATTATAACAGCACATTTCAAAACTAAAAACTGCATACAATGAAACAGAAAAAATGGTTGCTTAAATTATTAACCTTTACCGCTGTGGCTATGCTGCTTTGTGCAAATGTTTTTGCACAGCAAGCAATCACAGGAACGCTAAAATCAGCCTCGGGAGAGCCGCTTTACGGTGCTACCATTACCGTTAAGGGCACTACAACATTTGTGGCGGCGGATGCCAGGGGGGTGTTTAAAATTAATGCTCCAGCCGGCAGCACATTGGTGATCAGTTCCGTCGGGTACAAAACCAAAGAAGTGCTTTCTACCGGCAATGATATAGATGAAACGCTTGACCTGGTGGAAGGCTCATTAAATGATGTGGTGGTGATTGGTTACCAGTCCGTAAGAAAGAAAGACCTTACGGGTGCGGTTGGCATTATCAATCCAGCCCAAGCCAACCGAAATGTAGCGTCTTCAGTTGCAGAGTCTATACAAGGGCTTGCGGCGGGTGTTACCGTCCGCAACAGTGGTACACCTGGTGCTGGTGCAAAAATTGATATTCGTGGTGCTGGTACTTTTGCCAATAACAATCCATTATATATCATTGATGGAATGTATAGCGATGCTACACCCGATTTTAATCCCAATGACATTGAGTCGATACAGATTTTAAAGGATGCTTCTGCTGCTGCTATTTATGGTAGCAGGGCTGCAAATGGTGTGATCATCATTACCACCAAAAAAGGTAAAGAAGGTCCGATGGTAGTTACCGGAGGAATTAAAACTGGTACCCAGCAATTTCATAAGCGTTGGGATATGATGGATAATAATGAATACAGAACGTTGGCAACACAGTTGTTTAATGCGGGAGGCTTACCGGTACCAACCATTCTAACATCCGATTTTAACCCGGCCATTAATACCGACTGGCAGGAAGAACTGATGCGTACAGGTAATGTGCAGGATTATAACATGGCAATTTCATCCGGGAGCAAAACCGGTAATTACTATATTTCCGGTAGCTATTTTAAAAACAAAGGACCAGTCATCGACAACCAGTTTGACCGTGCCAGCTTACGGGTAAATACCAGTGGTAAACGTGGCCGTTTTAGTTTTGGTGAAAATATGTTGCTGTCGTTTACGCAAGACAATCCGGTTGCTTCAGACATTTTTACCAACCCGTTTGTTGACATGATTACCATGATACCTGTGATACCGTTAATAGACAAACAACGTTACGGATCTGCTACCAATCCGGATGGATGGGGCATAGGATTGGGTCAGGGTAACCCTTATGTAAACACACTAGCGGCAAATGTTCCCAGTCTGCAAAGCCTGCAGCGCAACAACCAGTATAATTTTAAAGTTCGCGGAAATATGTTCCTCGATTTGAGAATATTAAACGGACTAAACTATAAGTTTAACGTAGGTGCAGAAACAAGCTTCGATCGCTTCAAAGGTTTCCGTCGCCCAGGTACTACAAGGCAAGGAACACCTTCACCTTTAGCTACCGCAGATGAAAACAGGTTTAATTTCCGATCTTTTTTGTATGAGCATACCTTGAATTTTGAAAAGTCTTATGGAAGTCATAGAATAAGTGCGGTAGCCGGTGTCAGCAATCAAACTTTTGTAACTGAAATATTGACAGGGCAGAAAACAGGTTTTGTTCCCGATGCAGACGGCAACTACAATTTAACTAATCTGGTGCAAGGAGAAAATCCAGCTACCACCAGCTATACCAATTTATGGAATAATATAGGTTACCTAGGTCGCTTAAATTATAGCTATATGGATAGGTATTTAGCGAGTGTAACTTTTAGAAGAGACGGTAGTTCCCTCTTTGGGAAAAATTACCGTTGGGGTAATTTCCCTTCAGCATCAATTGCCTGGAGAGTAAGTAAAGAAAACTTTTTTGATGTAAGTTGGATGAATGATTTGAAAGTAAGAGCCTCTTACGGTTCTTTAGGA
>JBGSMI010000400.1:0-37356 GCA_041740215.1 Ferruginibacter sp. | reverse complement strand
ACAAGGAATTGGCTCAATAGCTATAGGTGGTGCAGAAAAAGGGCTGCAAACGGTGTTTAATAATTATGATTTGTATGGTAAAGACGGCATTAAATATTTTGGTAAGGATTTTTATTGGAAGTCGTTTGCGGCGGGGTTTGCTGGGGGGGCCTTGAAGGCAAGCTTAGGTATTGGCTTTAAAAAAATAGATGATCTTGAGATAGATGGGTTAGACCTATCAGTATTCAATGTAGGCTTAAACAGTGTTGCAGCGGACATCACTAAAAAAATGGCACTAAAATCTATGAACGAAAAATACAAGCTTTATCTTAAGGAGCACAAGGCTGATAATTCATTAAGTTTTTTCAATGGCTTCGCACAGCTTGTGATGTATCATACTGGTAAATAGCTTAAAAAATAAATTTATGACAAAAGCATTCATATTGTTTTTATGCCTAATTATTTTTATGTCATGCACAATCAAAAATTTTGTAATGAGGGGCAAACAAATTGACATGCTTCCAGTATCTATTGATAAGGATTCTGTAAGGAATATATATACAGCATTTAGTATGCATCAAATATCAGATAAAAACAAAAAAGAATATTCATTTCGGCTGGTGAATAAAGAACGAGTTTTTCATGAAACTTTACAAAAGTTAATACTACTAAACGGACTGTCATCTATAGTCCTCTTAGATGACAATGCTAGTTGCATTCGCAACAAAATGCATGCAGAAAATTGGAGAGAAGAAAAATGGTTGAAAGATTCAACTTATCAATGCATTAACATGAATGATAGTTTTTATAATATTCTTTTATATAGCGAACTTGAAACTATTGAAAGGATTTCTTATAGCGCTGCACCAATGAATGACTTGTCAGATATAGCAAGTTTATTATTAGTTTTTAAAAACAAAAAAATTGTCTATTCAAAGAAGTTCAGGTACGCAAAATCGGTAAAGCGAAGTGAAGAGAAACAGGCGGAAAAAGATAATGATTTTCCATTTTTTAAAGACGATCAAATAAAACATGTAGTGCAAAAAATAACTGAAGATCTTTTCAAAAGAATAAAATAAAAATAAAATAATTTCCCCATGCCACTCCTCCAAACACTCCTCCTCATCCTGCACTACACTGTTTCAGTGTACACATTCACATTACCCGCTTTAACCGGCGGCGAGATAAACCTTGCCAATTACCAAGGCAAAAAAATACTGCTGGTAAACACCGCAAGCCAATGCCAGTATGCCAATCAATATGCGGAGCTGCAGCAATTGCAGCAACTGTATGCAGACAGCATAGTTGTGATAGCTATCCCCAGCAACAACTTTAATAACATGGAACCCGGCAGCAATGAAGATATTGCCCTGTTTGTGCAGCAGTACAAAATTACATTCCCCATTGCCCAGAAACAGGATGTACTGGGCGATAGTGCTCACCCGCTATACCAATGGCTAGCCCACCGCCTCGAGGAGGGTAGCATAGATGCCCTGCCTCGCTGGAACTTTACCAAAATACTGATTGGCAAAACCGGACAGTTAGAAAAAGTATTTGACCCTGTCATTAGTCCACTGGCGCAAAGGGTGAAGGATGCGGTGGAGCAGTGATTTTTTAGTTTGGGGACAAACAAACTAATATTCATGCGAATATTCACAATATGAATTTTTATACTGCCTATGGTCATTTATTTAAATTAGTAACAAGGAAGACACAGGACGAAATCCTGCGCCTGTGGGGATCACCTGGGCGATGTACAAATTTAAAAGTGTAAAATATTTTAGAAAAATAATCCACAGTACCAGGCCAGGCGCATTTGCAAGGCGCACATAGCCAACACACAAAAGCTAACTTTGCAAAGAGCCTACTTTATCCAAAGCTTCCCTTCTCAGCAACGTCTTCCCTTCCCAGCAATGTCTCCTCAAGAGCTTTTGTGTATTGGCCAGAGACGTAGGTTACTGCGAAGCGAAATGAAGTGAAGAATAATCCGGGTTCACGCAACGTAACGAGCTCTGCTAAGGCCTGTTGAGAGACGTTGCTGGGAAGCAAACGGACGTAACGTCCTCGACACTCCTTAGGCTCGTTAAGAGACGTTGCTGGAAGTGAAACATATTAAAAGGTTGATTTCAATAAAAGCAAAAAATAATCCTGTGCACGCAACGTCCTCAACTCGGCTGCGGCTCCCTGAGAGACGTTGCTGATAAGTGAACGAGCGGACGCAACGTCATCGCCTCGGCCAAGGCTCGTTGAGAGACGTTGCCGGAAGCGAAAAACTGTTCTACTTTTTTGTATGGAATGTCGGGCATTTTAAAAATAAATTTTAGTTGTCCCTAATCATATTCAGGAAAAGGATCTTTAAAACGCAAGCCCACTTCCATATCCCTTATTTCGCTTTCTGTACATAAACAGGCTTCCATCTCTTTGATGATATTTTCTTTTTCCAACTCCTGACCAATGATAACGAGTTCGTTCAGGCGGTCGCCAAAACGCTTGTCCCACTTGCTTTCTATCTCTTTTTGATGATCTACAAATCCTTCAAAACGTATTCTTTCGCTGTAAGGCATACTGCTCCACCATACGCCAGCTTTATCTGCTTTTAAACTGCCGCCGGCCTGGCTCCAATTAAGGGCATCACCTTTGCGACTGGCTATCCAAAATAATCCTTTACTGCGTATGATATTACTATGCCACCCCTGGTTTAAATAATCCCAAAAGCGTTGTGGATGTAAGGGACGTTTATCCCTGAACACAAAAGATGAAATACCATACTCTTCCGTTTCGGGTGTATGATGGGCTTTATTTAATTCTTCTATCCAACCGGCACTTTGCGATGTTTTATCGAAATCAAATAAACCCGTATTTAAAATTGTATTCAATGGTACTTTGCCATAACTGCTATCAATAATTACTGCATCGCTGTTTAGTTTTTTTATCATCGCTTTCAACATCCCCAAATCGTTTGCAGTTACCAAATCAGTTTTATTCAGGATGATGACATTCGCAAATTCTATCTGCTCTGTCAGCAGGTTTACAATCGTTCTGGTATCGCCTTCCAGTTCGCTGGCACCAGCTTGTTGCAGGGTTTCAATGGATGAATAATCTTTTATAAAGTTGAAACAATCGACTACTGTTACCATTGTATCCAACTGGCTTATTTTACTGAGGTCAATTCCTTTTTCATCATCCTGGTAGGTAAAAGTTTGTGCAACGGGCAAAGGTTCGCTTATGCCAGTACTTTCAATGAGTAAGTAATCGAATCTATTTTCATTCGCTAATTTTTCTACTTCAATCAACAAATCTTCTCTCAGCGTACAGCAAATGCAACCATTGCTCATTTCTACCAGCCTTTCTTCAGTTTTGCTGAGGATAGCATTTTGTTCCCCGGCATGAATGCCCGGACTAATTAAATTGGCATCAATATTTACTTCACTCATATCATTTACAATTACGGCTACTCTCATGCCTTCCTTATTGTGCAATATGTGGTTTAGTAAAGTTGTTTTTCCTGCTCCAAGAAAACCGCTGAGTACGGTTACGGGTAATTTTTTTGTTAGTGTTGAAACGGTCATTTTAAATCTATGTTTAATTTTATAAAAACTATGCTTTTTGTAGTTGTGCCTGTTGATACCATTGTACTACCTGTACCCGATAATCGTCGCCATAAAGCCGGGTAAATTCTTTGGTGGTTGCATTGTTTAAGTCAGACAAAGCTTCTATCCGTTGCTGAATAAAACTGGCTGTGAGTGGGATGCCGCATTTTACCTCAATACAATGCCGCCATTCGTGAAAGTTTGTGGGGAAAGTCATTTTGTTTTCTTTTGATGAATGAATAATTTATTCTGATAACAATGTTTTATCCGATACAATCTGAAATCGGTACAACGGCTTTGAACAATTCAATCTGGTTATTTGACGGGTGCATTTAAAATTGTTGGAAGGGTTGCCAACCTTGTGCAGGTTCTTTTCTGCTACAAACACTTTAAAAAAGGTTGGCAACCCTCTATTGAGCTGCAACAATTTTAAATACGCCCTATTTAAACTCCTTATTCATTAAGATGACGTTAGTCTTTTATCTTATACAACATGTTCAATGACCTGCACTTTACTAAAACACATTTCAAGATGTTTCAGCAAATTGGCTCTTTTTAAATCTTTGCCAATAAAGACCAATTTGGTTTTTCGTTTTTCCTTTCCTTTCCATTTACTTCCTTTTTGCCAGATATGTGTCGATGCTACTGATTGCACAATCATACGTTCCTCAAACCCTTCCGCATAAACAAACCCTTTAATGCGGTATAAGTTTTTACCGAGATGAGTTTCAATATTCATTAATAAGAAGTTGAGTGCTAAAAATTCAAACGGCTCTTCAATATCAAAACTGATAGACGTTATTTTATGCTGCTGCTGGTGATGATGTGGCGCAACTTTTTTAGTTGTTTTTTCTGCTGCTACCGAACGGTAAGCATTGATATTTAAAACATCCATATCTGTTACTTCACCATTGATACAGTCGTATACCAATGCCAGCGGGTTTACCTGTTTTAATTCTTTTACCAATACCTGTTTATCAACTTCGCTTATAGCTGTTTTTGTTAATAACAATACATCAGCATAAGCCAGTTGCTTTCCGGCTTCTTCCGTTTCATCTAAAAATTTACGGATGTTGATTGTGTCCACCAGGCAAACCACTGCATCTATGTAATAATGGTCACTCACAAAATGATTCATTAATGAAAATGTGATTTCTGCGGGGTCTGCCACGCCAGTTGCTTCAATGATTAAATGGTTGAACTGTCCTGTTTTTTCAATTAGCAATAAAACCGACTCTATCAATGCGCCATTTTGTGAACAGCAAATACAACCGCTGCTGATAGAAGTAATATCTACCGCCTGTTTGTTGATGATATCAGTATCAAACGCATAAGCAGCAAATTCATTTTCAATTACGGCTATCTGTTTGTCTTTTCTATTTTGCAATAAATAATTGAGCAAAGTAGTTTTACCACTACCCAAAAAACCGGTCAGTATGGTTATGGGTATTCTATTATTTTTCATACAATTGTTGTTTTCTTATTAAAAAATAAATGCCAACTACTATTAATGGTATGCTTAATAGTTGCCCCATATTTAACAACCAGCCATTTTCAAAACTTTCCTGGTCTTCTTTTAGAAACTCCATAAAAAAACGGGTGCCGAATAACGTGACTAAAAAAGCTCCAAACAAAAAGCCCGGTTTTTTAAAAGCGACTTTTCTTTTGTACAAAAACAGCAGTAATAAAAAAATACCTGCATAGCATATTGCTTCATAGAGTTGCGCCGGATGCCTTGGCAAATTATCCACCTTTTCAAACACTACTGCCCATGCCACCGTAGTGGGTTTCCCAATAATTTCTGAATTAAAAAAATTCCCTGTCCGCACACAACAGGCTGCAATTGCTACTACTATTACTAACCGGTCTAATACCCATAGCATACTCATTTTATATTTTCTGCAATACAACCAAACTGCACTGAGGATACCGATGGTACCACCATGACTTGCCAGGCCCTGAAAACCTGTAAACTCAAATTTTCCGTTGTTGAAATGAAATGGCAATATCATTTCCCAGGGTTTTGTTTTGTAATAATCGAATTCATAAAAAAGGCAATGCCCAAGCCTTGCGCCCACCAATGTGCCAATAAAAACATAAAAGGCTAACCTGTCTAATAAGACTACATCAAGGCCTTCCTTTTTGTAGATAGCCAGTAGCAAGTAATAACTAATTACAAACGCCAATAAAAAAAACAAGGAATAATACCGTAACGCAAAACCACCGATACGAAAAATCTCCGGGTTAATGTTCCAATGTATTGGTGGCATTTTATAATGAATTGGTTTTGATTGTATTTTTCTTAAGCGTACAATTTTCCTGTAGGCTTTAATGCCATACCATTTATTTTTTTGGCCGGAACACTTTTACAAATTCATTATTACATTCTAAAATTGGACCCTCCAAAAGTTCTATACAATAAGGTATTGCTGGAAAGATGGCATCCAAACAAACCTTTATTGAATTGGGATTACCCGGCAGGTTAACGATTAAAGACTGCCCCCTTGTACCTGCTGTTTGCCTGGATAAAATGGCGGTTGGTACCAATTGCACACTTGTCATTCTCATCAATTCACCAACGCCTGGCAATATTTTATCGCAGATGGCAACGGTTGCCTCAGGCGTTACATCCCTTTTTGACGGGCCTGTTCCGCCAGTGGTAAATATTAGACTGCATTTATTTTTATCGGCCAATTGTATCAGATGCTGCTGAATGATCTCTACTTCATCTGGAATAATCTTATAACTACACTTCCATTTAGATAACAGGTAATTGTTAAGGATTTTTATCAAAGCGGGCCCTGAAACATCATTGTAAATCCCAGTACTAGCCCTATCAGATATTGTAACCACACCTATTTTAATGATACTCATTGCTTCCCTGTATTTTATTCTATTTCCATCAAGTTTTCAATCATAAACAAACCACCCTCCGCAGTGCCCACGGCTACCGTTTTGTCATCGGGGCTCCAGCACAATGCTGTAACAGGCTGGCTTATGTTAATGACACATTCGCCTTTGTTGCTAATTGACGGACAAAAGAAAAACAATAAACCACCATCATCACCACTTACCAGTACATCGTTTGTATGTTGATAAGCCAAAGCAGTTACGGAAAAAAAATGCCCTTTTAAAATATCAGGTTCTTTGTTAGAAGGACCTTTTCCGCTAAAATCCCAAATCACTATTGTATGCCCACTGTTGGTAGCCAGTTGGTACCCCTTGTAGTGCCAGTGAAGGTGTTTTACTTTATTAGGAAAACCGCTCATAGCCATATCGCTTTCTTTAGTATAAGGCAGCGGCCAGATGTGTACCTGGTAATCCTGCGTGCCACTGCATACAAACTTTTTATCCGGGCTAATGGTTAACGATACCACGGCATTTTTCCATGGCAAAAACTGGTAAATTGTTTTACCGGAAAGACTGTATAAATTAACGCCTCCAAAAAAACCTACAGCAAGTGTTTCACTATCCTGGTGCCAGGCAATGGCAGATACGGTTGCATCGGGAATAATAATGGTATCGTACAATCCATTAGTAACATGTACTACTCGTACTTTCTTACCGCAGCTAAATGCCGCATAATGCCCATCAGGACTACATTGTACATTTTCTATCCATTTGCCTGGAGCTTCAAAACCATATAAAATTTTACCGGTCATTAAATCAGTAATTAAAAACTTTCCGTCTTCACCACCTGTAGCAAGCCATCCATTGATATGGGATACATCGGATGCAATGACAGCACCCTGGTGAATTTGCCGTTGAAACAAACAATTGTTACCCCCTTTACTAAAAGCATATACTTTGCCACTGCTGGTTGTACACAGCACATACATTCCATCCAAAATAAAATGTACCTGCCGCACATAATCATCTACTTCTTTGCTCCATAAAATTTGTTTCTGTTCGTCAGTTTCCTGCATAATTAATCGGTGATGTATTTCAAAAATTCGTTCCTGGTTTCTGCATTTTCAAACTGTCCGCTGTAAACGGTTGTAATGGTACTGCTGCTTTCATCTTTAACGCCCCTGGTGCTTACGCATAAATGTTTGGCATCAATATATACTGCTACATCATTTGTTTGCAAAGCTGTTTTTAATTCATTGGCAATTTGCAAACTCAATCTTTCCTGCACCTGTGGCCGCTGTGCATAGTATTGTACTATTCGGTTCATTTTTGATAAACCAATTACTTTTTCTGCCGGAATGTAGGCCACATGCACCTTGCCGAGTATAGGTACAAAATGATGCTCACAATTAGAGTGCAGGGTAATATTTTTTTCTACCAACATCTTATGATAACCGTATTTGTTTTCAAAAACACTAAGGGTTGGTTTATTTGCGGGGTTTAAGCCACTAAAAATTTCTTTTACATACATTTTAGCCACCCGATATGGTGTACCGCTTAAACTATCATCTGTTAAATCTAAACCCAGCGCTTGCATTATTGCTGCAAAGTGATGTTCTATTATTTCTATTTTTTCTGTATCCTTCTTTTCAAAAGCATTATCTCTTAGTGGTGTATCCACGGCTGTGCTGATGTGTTCATCCCCTATTAATTCCATCAATACTGTATCCATTGTGTTACTATACTTTTTTTTTAATTTGCTAAACAGGCATTAAACCCTTCCGTTAATTCTAACCGGTTTAAGTTTCTGCCAATAAATACCAACTGGTTTCTTCGTGTTTCACCTATCCTCCATTTTCGGTCTGCAGCGGCATCCAGCAGCATGTGTACTGCTTGAAAAACCAGGCGGTCATCACTACCTTTAACATGCAAAATGCCCTTACTCCTGAATATATCGGTGCCTTTTGTTTGCAGGGTATAATTAATCCATGCCTGAAACTTTTTTGAATCAATTGGCTTTTCTGTTTCTATCCCTACACTGGTTATTTCATCATCATGGGTGTGGCTATGTTCGTATTCATGACTTTCTACTGGTTCAACCAGGTGGTTGTCGTCTTCAATACACATGTTGAATTCGTTGGGATGATGCTGGGTAAATACGGCGTAAAAGCCTGCCTCGTGTGGCCGTAGTACAAACTCGTTGTAATTATGGCCCACCATAAACCGGTGCATTTGTTTATGTGTGCCTGCAAATGAATGGCGTTCCTGCACTTGGGGGTCATCGCTATACAGTAAGATCGCTCTGCGTTTGGCAGTTTCATAGTCGGCTTCTGTATTGAAACTTAATTTTACAAATGCAATATCAATATGAGGGTCGGGCCCTTTGTCAAGCGTGAGCGAATAATCTTTACTTCCTAATTGATAAATACCACCATATTCAAAAGGTAACTCTTCTTTTAAAAATTCCGGATTCAGTTCTGTTTTTTTATGCAGGTCAAAAGCACTTACTTCCAGCACATGTTTTAAATCTAACGCCGCATCCTTTGTATGATGAATTTTTGCCAAGGCATTCATTCTTCTTATGCGGTTTTCTAAATCCTGTAATTCTGCCGCAGTTACCAAATCAATTTTGTTAAGAATAATTACATCGGCAAATGCAATCTGTTGTTTACATTCATCACTGTCATCAATATGCTGCAGCACATGCTTTGCATCTACCAACGTAATGATGGCATCAATTTTATATTGCGATTGCATTTCATCATCTACAAAAAATGTTTGGGCAACTGGACCAGGGTCGGCAAGACCTGTGGTTTCTATCATAATCATATCCAGCTTATCTTTCCGCTTCATCAGGTTGCCGAGTATCCGAATTAAATCGCCCCTTACGGTACAGCAGATACAGCCGTTGTTCATTTCAAAAATTTCTTCATCGGCGCCTATCACCAGTTCATTATCTACCCCCACTTCACCAAATTCATTTTCTATTACGGCAATTTTTTTGCCATGATTTTCGGTTAGTATGCGATTGAGTAACGTTGTTTTTCCACTGCCGAGAAAACCTGTTAATACTGTTACAGGTACCCTGTAGTCTAATCCATTTTCCATAATTCAATTTTTACTTTTTAATTAATGCATCAATATCCCACTGCCTTACATACAGTAATGGTTTACGAATGCTGAACTTTTGATTGTTGCCTTGCTGCATAATGCCAATCACTGTTTCTTTATCCGGGCAATTGGGCTCTGTGCAGTTTATTTCTGTTACCATAATTGTTACGGCATCATCCAACTTCATTTTTTGTATAACCCACTTTTTAATAGCAGCGGTGGAGTTTTTTCTAAACTCCGCTTCGGTATTATTTTTATTGTCAAATACAGGGAACATCGTTTATTCATTTTTGGTTTCAAAAGCTACATCAATGTTAATAACATCATCGCCATAAGTAAAAAGCGATAATTTTCCGCAGCCGTTTTGTACTAAGAGATATTCTTTTACAAATCGCCTTGCATTTTGCGGTGTTACATTTTTAAACCATTTACCTTCGGGCATAGCAATTACTACCGGCCCATCTTCGCAACGACCATTGCAATATGTTTTAGTGGTATGTACTTTTCTATCCAATCCTTCATCGGCAATGTATTCTCTTATTTTTCGGGTACTTTCTTCTGCCCCTTTCTGGCAACAGGTGCCACCATTGCACATAAATAAATGCACTTCAACTTCTGTAATATTTTTAATGGCCATGTAAAGGTTTTATTTTTGATAAGCGGATAAATACTTTGATATAGGTAACCATTACCAACAGCACCATTAATAAACCAATAATTAAATTTGCCAGCTCGGATAAGGTTATTATCGGATAAAAGTGACTGCCAATTTTGTAAGCAGCAATGGCGAAAGATGATACAACAATGATCCAGCCGAGGTTGCGGCGATATTGCCAAACCGAATCGTCCACTATGGCTTTTTTTGAAATTTGATACAACAAATGGCCGTCAATGGTATCGGTAATTACCATACCGGTTGTAAATATCAAACCAATCACCAAAGCCATCCACGATGTGCCACTACTGCTTGCTGCATAGCCCCAGGCTGCTGCTTGTGTGGCGGTATCAAACACCATGGCAAATAAAACTCCTACTAATAATATGGACAATGGCTTTGTACTGTTTCGTAATTTTTTAGGAATAAAATGAAAACGCCAGCCTGCCGGTTGGTAAATTTTATTTTTGCGAAGCGATTGCAGATTTAAAAAGCCAATTATAATTAACAGCACCACTGGTATCCATTGTATCCACTCAAAAGAGGTTGCCGATACTTGAAGTGAGTTACTGCCTGCGCTGATGGCTACAGCAATAACAGTGATTACCAACCCATGCCCAATGGCAAACAGCGTACCTACCCAGGGAGCTAATGTATTTTGTTGTTGTGTCAGGCGTAAACTGATGCCATCTATAACTGCGATGTGGTCGGGATCTAATCCATGACGAAGCCCTAATAAAAAAATGAGTGCCAATCCGTAAAAGTCAAAATCAAAAGGATTCATAAAAATTTATTGCGATGCCAAAGATATGTATATATTTGCATCGTAGTTGCAATTTATTTAAAACCTATTAAATGCTTGAAATTGATACTGTCGTTTTTTTAAAAAGTATGGGCGTATATATAACAGACGCCCGGCGCATGATACTAAGTGTATTTTTAGAAAAGGAAAATGCACTTACGCAGGCAGAAATACTTCGTTTTACAAACGAGGCTATTGATAGGGTTACCATCTGGCGAACCTTAGATTTATTTGTTAGTAAAGGAATTATTCATGCCATTCCTTCTATGGATAGCCTTGCGAGGTATGCCCTGCTGCAAACAAAAAATAAAGCCGGCTGTTTTAATAACCATTTGCATTTTATGTGTGATAATTGCGGTAAAACCATTTGTTTGGATACCGTGCAAGTTCCATCAATAACTTTGCCGGCAGGATTTATGAGCAAGCAAACAGAAGTTATTGTAAAAGGTACTTGCAAAAATTGCAAATGAAGTTGCTTAAAAAAATAGCGATATTTCCCCTTCGTTTTTATCAGTTGGCCATTTGCCCGTGGTTAAGAAACAACTGCCGCCATATACCCATCTGCTTACAATACATGATAGAAGCCATTAACATCCACGGCATTTTTAAAGGTAGCTGGCTGAATAGAACCCAATCGCTTTTTGTGAAGAGATATGAAGGACTTTGTCGGGTGGCAATGGAGTGTTGTTGACACAAATGCTACACACATTGCTGTATACAGTGCCGAAGAAGAAACAAAACAGTAAATTAGTATTCACTTGGTTTTCGCAAATTCTTCTGTATTATTAAAAATATAAATAAAATCCATAGGGTTGCTATCATTCAATTTTAACGTGCCTTTAAATGTTTTCACTTTATCCAGCTTGTATTTTGATGGTTTGTTTTTAAACTTTAAAGACACTACCGACTCCGGCCCGCTTTTACCGCAGAAGTAGCAGGAGGAATATGGGTTTTTTGAAATGGCATACAAGCCCTGGTTAACATCAAGCGGAATAACATGACCAGAAATATAGAACTCCTTTCCTTCCAACATTTTTACAGTTTTGCCAAATACCGGGTATTGGAAATCTGCCTGATATTGCCTGTTAAATTTTGTGGCAAAAGTTACTGCGGTTAGATCTTGCCAGGTTAACCGTTGTGGCGCACCACCTACAGTATGATTAATTTCACTGGCGAAAAAGAATTCGTCATTTATAGTTTGTTTTAGCGTACTTGGTTTGTAAGTAAACTGATCATCCTTAAATGAAAGGGGATGTTTACAAAAATTACCTATACTGGAGCAGGAGATGCTTACGAACAGGGTAATGTAAAGCAATTGTCGTGTGGAGATATTCATGTAATATTATTTATTGCTTCGGACATAATTGGCATCGGTTAAGTTATAAATGAATTTATTAAAAGCAGTGTCTAACAAAAGGTTACCTTCTGTTGTTACTTCATTATTTTAAAAAGTAAAAGAAGCAAACACCGGAACGGTCATTACAACTAAGATTTTCTTAAACGGTGCGGTACTGTTCATTTCACTTCTTTAGCATTTAGCAGTGTATAAACAAACCCAAACTCTTCACCTTCATTTAACATCAGTTTGCCTTCTACAACTACATACCTGTCTATTTTATACCGGATATTGTTGCCTTCAAATTTCAATTCAATGATACTTTCAATACCTGCATTGCCACAAAAATAGCAGCCTGAATATGAATTTTGAGAGATTACATATTCTTTGCCATACGTAGTAGTGGGAATTAGAAAACCTGCAATTGAAACCATTTTACCATTTAATTTTCTGATGGCTGCATCAAAAACAGGTTTCGTTATTTTCATTTTGTATTTATCGCTCCATACTTCTTTCAGCGAAATATTTGAAAGGGTTTCCCAGGTGATTTCTTCGGTAATAGTTTGATTATTTTGTTTTGTAAATGAACACAACAACAGTACAATAAAAAAAAGATTAATATTTTTAAGCATTTTGTTATTTTATCAGGGTGGCTTTATTCAATACATAAATCAGTTCATTAATGTCTGTACTGTTCAGTTCAAAAATCCCTTTTAATTTTATGTAATCATCTGTTTTAAACTTTGGTGCTATGCCTAAATACTTAATGGTCATAACCGTTTCCACACCGCCATTACCACAAAAATAACAAGCCGAATAAGGATTTTGCGATAATATAAAAGTGTTGCTTGAAACACCGGTAGGTATTACAAAACCTTCAATTACCACTTCTTTATTATTTAAGTCTTTCAGGGTGTAGTCAAAATCCGGAACATTAATTTTCATTTTATACCTGGCACTGTATTTTTCCACCAATACTACTTTAAACAGCATTTCCCAGGTAAGTTTTACCGGCTTTATGACATTATTGCGGGCGCTGTATTTTACAGGTGCTATAGTAGATGCGGATGGTGATGCAACAATTAAACCAATCACCAATATAAAAAGTAATTTACCCATTGGCCAATGTTTTTGATATGTTTAAACGATAGGCTTTTACTGCAGGTATCAAGGCGGCGGTAATACCAACCAACATGGTAATTAAAAATAAATAACCCTCTTCCGGTAATTGCAAACCAAAGTTTTTAAAAGAAAAATGGTAATCGGTTTGAGCCGCTTTTGATAGAAAATACAATACCGTTCTCGAAAGGATAATGCCACAAATAAAGCCACTTATGCAAAGCAGCATTGATTCTAACAATACCAATAACATCAATCTCGTTCTGCTGCCACCCATGGTACGCATCAATGCCAGTTCATATTTTCTGTCTTTTAAGGCATTAAACAAAGTTATGAAAACACTTAATGCTGATAGCAGCATAATACCCCAGGCCATTTTTTTTAACGTATCAATACCAATACCCAGCAAACTAAACAAACGGTTTACCTCAATAGCCGGCACTGCTGCCATCATATTGGTACTGGTATTTATTATTCGGGGTAACTGAATTTGAGCCATCGGGTTCCTGAATTTTAATAGCACGGCAGTAATTTCTTCTTGCTTCAATTCATCAGCTTCATGAGAATCTTCTTCTTCAACAGCCATACCATTGAGTACTTTTTTTTCGTTGTGGTGTTCATGCATTTTCCAAACACTTTCAATATTGCCAATAATCAAATTATCAATGATAGAACCGCTTGGTTTTACTATTCCCGTTACAACGTATTTATGTGCTTTGTGTACTTCACCACCTTCTTTGTCTCCATGTGTTCCATAAAAAGTATCACCTAAGTTTATTTTCAAAATATTTGCGACTGTACTGCCAGCCACTACCTCAAAATCGTTGGCATATAATTTACCCTCTTGTATTGTGGCATTGTATTTATCTAAGTAAGCAGTTGTGGTGCCTAACACGCTATAGCCTTTGTAAGAATCTCCATACGCCAATGGTATAGCACTTTCAACAAAAGGATGCTTCATCCATTTTTCTGCCTCGGCATACTTAATATTTCCTGTTGGTGCATCAATGTGATATACCGCAGATAGTATCATTTGGAGCGGACTTCCCTTTGCACCCAGCACCATATCCACCCCTTTTATATCGTTGGTAAATTGTTGCTCAATCTGCTGTTGCACCAGTAGGAGCAAAGAAATAATACCCACACTTACCGTAAGCAACAGCCAGCCCAATAGAAAATTCAATGGCTTATTAACTATATTTTTTATAGCAATTTTAAATATCATGCTAAAGCTGTTGAATGATGAAAGAGTTGTTTTAGCCTGCTGTCGTGAGTTACTATTACAAGTGCCGTATTATATTGAGTGGCTTGTTGTTGTAATAAATTAGCCACCGCAAAGCAATTTTCATCATCCAAACTTGATGTAGGTTCATCTGCCAGCAACACCGCCGGGTTATTTATCAATGCCCTTGCTATAGATGCCCGTTGCTGTTGCCCGATACTCAATTGTGAAGGTTTTTTATTTTTTTGTGCGGCTATACCCAGCGAGTCCAATAATGCCAATACCAGTTTACTGTCTTTTTTTCTACCCGATAAATATTGTGCCAGCACCACATTGTCCAGCACTGATAAGGATGTTACAAAATGCGATTGCTGAAATACCATCCCAATGTGCTGTCCACGGTAATGGTCTAATTTTTTTTCTTTAAGGGTAGTGATGTCGGTATCATTGATATTGATATTGCCTGATGAAGGTTTTAATATCCCTGCTAATAAATGAAGCAGGGTAGTTTTGCCTTTGCCCGAAGAACCAGTAATCAACAGGGTTTCGGTATTGGCACAACTTATATCAGGAAACTGAAATGATGTATCTGTGTTGTATGCAAATTGTACGTTACGGGTTGCAAGCATGATTATTTTATTTTTATGCTGTCTATTTCGTTGAGTGTGTCGGGGTTCAAAACTTTCATGCTGACTGTTTCGCCATTTACATAAAATAAGCAAAGTGCATTTTGCACACTAAATGCCTTTGTAAAGCTGCTCCAGGGGGCTTGTTCCTGTGCATAATAGGGTGCTCCTGCTGCACCGTTGTTTATTTGATAGACCGGCCTTGATATCGTTAATTTTTTACCCTGCCAGTTCTCCGGGTAAATAGGTACTTCTTTTGATAATTGCAACCGGTTATAGTTATGCTCATCACCGGTGAGTATGGCTACTACTTTTTTACTTTTATTAATGAGGATTTCTAAATATTCATCCCTTCGCTCAATGATACCTTTATCAACCAATTTGCCGGCTATAGTTGGCCTGGGATTATTATTTCCACTATACCACATATCATCTCTCACATGACCGCCATTGGGAAATGCGGGTGTATGTTGTGTTACAAATATGTGGTCTATGGTGGCTTTTTTCTCTAAGGATGCTATCGTTTTCTCCAGCCACTTCAATTGGTTGTCCATTAGGTAAGCATGTATGTTGCCCCCGGCATCTGTAGAACCGTTAGGCGCATACCAATAATTACTATTAAGTACTATCACTGCTATATTATCATACGTATAGTAAAATACAGATTCTTTATACGATGGGAAATCAGTATTTACCTGATCAATATCATACTTATTCCCATCCTCGCTTATCAAATCATCAACCGGGTTTACAAATGCTTTTTGAAAAGCAGCTTCGGCACTTTGCGTTTCGTAAGGAAACTTATCTATAAATGTTTTGGTTATGCCTTTATTGTCTTTAAAAATATAACCTAATGCCTCATGGTTACCCATCCCAACATTTATGGGAATGTAGTGCCAAAAGGCTTCTATCGATTTTTTCCAATTGGTGTATTGCAACTGCTGTTCCTCGTCAGTACTGGTATATCCATTTATCATATCACCGGTAAATTGTACAAAGGCTGCTTTTTGCTGATGCGCCAATGCAATCATTTTTTTCATGATATATCCATTGGCACCATATATCATTCTTTCGCCGCCACCATAAGCGTGACGGCTATCGCTCGTATAAGCAAACACAAAGGGTTTCCTGCTTCCCTCTGCCGGTGCTGTTTTGAATGAATAAGTTTGTGAAAAATAACCGTATTGAACACTGTACTCGTAATCTGTTGCCGGCAATAAGCCAACTATATTTATTTCGTGGTGTGTTTGTGGGATAGATGATGCTGTAAAGGTTTTAGAATCTGCGGTGCCCTTCTTTTTTACTGTAACAGAAGTTGCCACGGGTAAAGAGGTTTCAAAAGAGATAACACAACCTTTTGTATACAGTGTGTTTACAAAAGGGCCTTCATATATTGCTGGCACTACTTCAAAAGGGCCTGTGCCTTTGATGCTTACGATGCCATCAAAAACAATCATACCTTTTTCATCTGCCAGGCGGTAACCAAAACTTAGTTGGCCACTTTTTTGCCAGCCCACCATGTCATAGGGATCTCTAAAATCTGTTTTTATATTGATAGTGAGTTTTCCGTTTTGTATTGGTTTGGTAAACCGATAAACTGGCAATGGATGCGGCGATAAACCGTAAGGTATAATGCCATAGGTTACAGTACCTTTAAAGTTCTTAAAATCCAGCTCTACGCCATCGGCAGTGCCTTTAGCAGCACCTAGTAACTGCTGAACAGAATATTTAGATACAGCGGTATCAGCGTAAAACTGATTGCCTTCTTTAGTAAAAAATAATCTGCCTGCACTATCGTACTTGATATTTGTGTACGACGATGGTATATGGTTTTCCTGCGCCGTGGCAGCAACAGCAGATAAAAGAAGCGAAATGAGCATGATTTTATTCATATAAAGTAGTTTGTTTAGTTTTATTTTAGTTTTGCAAGATTGTAAGTTTGGCATCATTGGCAATGCCGGCAGGGTTACACCCATTGATACCTTCTGGAATTTTCATTTTTAACGCAGCGAAATAATCCACCCATGCAGGAAAAAACGTTTTCGTTTTTTTATCCTTAAATGTCATTGGCTGCAAATAGAAAAATGCTTTATCGTTATTGGCATATTTAAACGCATCGTACAGTAATTCGCTGCAATAGTATTTATCGTTATTGGGTAAAAAGGCATTATCGTACTGTTTACCAAGTTGCTCATTGCAAAAAGCAAGGGCTGCTGGCACAAGCTTGAGGTAATCCGTTTTTAATCTTCCGACAATTACAGTTGGGTTTCCATTGCTATCAACAATGCGTTTCAAAAAAGTAGCTATCGGTGTTTTATGCACATTTTTCCCAATGGCTTCAATTACCTGGATGTTGCCATTTGCAATTTCAACAATGGCAATATGGGATAGGGGCATTCCCTTATAACCAGCGGTAACACTTTCAATAGCATCACACAAAGGGCCGCAATCTAAATCCTGAAAAATGAGGTCGCCATTGTTAAATGAAATAGCCGGCAGTAAATTACTTTGTTGTGCAGTAGTTATTACCGGAGAAAGTAGCAACGAAGTAAAAAGAAAACCTTTATATATGATCAATAACTTATTTTTCATTTGAAATCTTTTAATGTTGTTTTGCCCCTGGTTCTTTTTGCGCTGCTGAAAGATTTTGTTGAAAATTATTAAATTAATTTTTCATTCTACATCATTCCCGGTGAGCAGAAAGTTTTTTGTACCATACTTTTTGCCGCAAATTATTTTGATATATCGGATGCAATAACAGACCACTCGTCTAAAATATTACCTTTTATGCCAATGAAAGTAACGGTTAATTTTCTTTTTTCCCACTCACCTGAAAAAGAGAAACGGGCATAATTTTGTTCAGCGATTTCTTTTCCGATTCTTGCAGGGTTTTTCGCTTCAGCTCCCCTGGTTTTAGATACGCCTGCGGTAAAAGGCGATACGGTAATATCGTATAACGGAAACGTACCATTTCGTTCCTGCTTAATAACTTCACTGTGATGTCTGTCTCCGGTTAAAAACAAAATGCCCTTGATATGATGTTGTTCAATAAAAGCCAGCAATTCGTAAAATTCTTTGGGATAATGCCGCATGCAGTCGCTCGGTGAATATGGATTAAGTACCTGGCTACCGGTAGCGATAATGCGGAAGCTGGTTTTAGCGTTGCTGTTGCTAAATAACAGTTCTTCCTTTAGCCATTCCATTTGCTCGTTGCCAAACATTTTTTTGTTGTGGTTTGGTACTCCATCTATGCTATCGGGCAAGTCGTCACTGCTTCTTTCCCACCTATCATCGAGCATAAAAATATCTACATCGTTCCAGCTTATTTTTGAATAAACGCCCTGCTCATTTTGCCCGTAGCTTGGGTTGGCCCAATACTTCTTGAAAACGTTGCGGGAGGTATTTTTAAGGGTATAACTTTTGCCGGCATTGTTTGGCCCAAAATCGTGGTCGTCCCAAATGGCATATTGCGGCATTTTTTTGAAGAGGTTTTGTAGTACGGGTAAACTACGTGTAAGAGCGGCACGATAATGCAAGCCCCACTCGCTAAAATAATCTACTTCACGGGTATACCAATTATCACCCAGCCAAAGCGTAAAAGCGGCGTCCTCTTTAGCCATGGGCTCAAAAATAGACGAATCGCCTCCATAAGGCTTGCCCGGCCTGTCAAATATGGGTTCGTTAAAGTAGGCACAACTACCCGTAATAAAACTAAAATCGGGGGCAGGTTTACGCCATTGCCATAATTGCTGTGTAGTGGTTTGGCCGGATGCGGCTGCAGTATTACTACCATTTACATAAACGGAATAGGGATACGTTTTGCCAGGCTCTAAACCGGTTAGTGCTGCGGTTGCCGTATTAAATTCTCCCCCGTCTAATTTAAACTTCATTCTACAATTCTTGCCATTGTTATAGCGTATTTCTGCAGTAGTAACCGCACTTGAAAACTGCATCCATATTACAGAGGTACGCATTTCGGTATGGCCTATCATGGGGCCTGCAATAATTGGTTTTACAAGTTGTGCCTGCAGGCAATTAACTAAAAATAACAGGATAAATACAATGGCATTTGTTTTCATTTTAAACTTTTAAAATTGTTTTAAATAACTAATCTTGGCAATGCTCTGGTCTTGCCTAAAATTTGTGGTTTTGTTTTCATTAAATACAAGATAAATATAAGAAAGTGGCCGATACTCCCAGCTAAATCTTGCATTCCATCTGCTGCGTTCAGTAGCCGTATTGTATTGATAAAATACATTCAATTGCAGTCTTGGATTTAATGCCATACGGATGTTGGGCGTAACAAGCTGTGTGATTAAGTCTTCCTTACTGATACCAACGTTTTTTAAATCGTTTCGTTCATAATCAATACTGGCAGCTATTTTAGGAGATGGTGCATATCTGATATTACCTATGAAGCTTGTTATTTTCCCATTGTAATAACCGCCTGTTGTAACATCAATACTATAAGAAAACTTACTGCTTTGGTCGCTTTCAAAATTGGCGTTGATTGAATTGTACTGGTATTTGCCGGCACCTATTTCTATACCAATCGGATTGAAGTTGACTGGTAAGTTTTGCCAGTTAAACTGAACTGTGCTAACAAACTTTGCGCCACTGTTAAATATGAAAAATACAGGATACACGCCGATATAACCTTCCTGTAATTTTAAATCATTTGGGTTCTGATAAAAGTCTAAGCTAAAACCTGGTTCCCAACTTCGGATAAATTTAGGAAACCATTTTTGTTTTCTTTTAGTGAGATAGCAATCAATATAGTTTTTTATAAAATCATTTCGGGTTATAAAGCCCGCTTGTGCATTGTAATTTTTAGAGATATAACCGGTATTCCATAATATCGCAAAATTGTTAGCAGCATAATTTAAACTGGTGAATGCAGCAGCACCGTCATCCTTATCATTTCCGGTGGTTTTGCTACCACTTATCGTATAATTAAAACTTAGTTTGTTGCTAATGCGGTTAAAGCCTGTAAGGGTAGCCGTAGAATTTATATTGGTTTTTAAACTATCCCTTGCCTCATCAATCCTGTTAGTGATGAGCAAGCCAACATTACTTTGATTGCCATAATTTTTTATAAATCTAGCCACACTAATATTAGCTGCCTGGGTATTTTCTGTTCCCCGCTGGCGTACATATAAAGCACCCACACTATACTTTTCACTCTTATCCGTAAACCGCAAACCGGCATCAATTGGTATTGGACTACCTTCAGCATCTAATCCAATGGAACGGCTAAAAAAAGGTTTAAAAGTAAATTGATTCCCAGCATCAAACAATCCCGCATTTTCCAAAAAAAACTGCCTTCTCTCCGGAAAAAATACAGAGAATCTTGTAAGGTTATTCACTTGCCGGTCTGCATCGGCTTGAGCAAAATCGGTGTTGAATGTAACATCCACCGTACTATGTGCGGTAGGTGCCCATTTTATTTCTCCCCCTAATTTTGTGTTGTAATCATTTATATTTTTTTGGCCCGTTTGTTTTTTATTGTCCAGTTGACTTAGCCAATACGGATTTATTTGTATGTTGGTAGAAGGTGGTGGTGGTTCAATAGCTTTCAACAGAGCGGCGTAACCCATTCGGTAACTATCAAAACTTCGGGGAAATCCCGGATAAGCAGATGCTTCATTTTCTCTACGGGCAATGCGTACAAAATTAATACCCCATATAGTGCTGTCTGTTTTTTGTTTGGGATAACGGAGAGTTTTCAAAGGAATGGCCATTTCACAACTCCAGCCACTATCGGTGATATGGCTTCTTGCATTCCAGAGTGCATCCCATTCCATGTCGAAAATATTATCATCAAATACCTGCAAATCCCGAAGAGCGCCAAAAGGGTTTGTTTGAAAGGCAGTGGCATTGCGCTTGCCATTGAAGGGATCCAATGCAACGCCAAATAAATCGTTGGAGAAATAATCAAAGTCTCTTCTAAAATCCTGCACCCGCACTCCTTTTTTACCAATGGTATCTTTACAAAATGCACCAATGTATAAATTCTTTTTATCGAATAAAATTTTTACAATGGTAGCATAGTTTGACGCTTCTCCCTGGAACGGTTCTACCTGTTTAAAGTTGGTAATTACATTTGCCGTTTGCCAGTCGGCTTCATTTAGTTTTCCATCTAAAACTATATTGCTGGTTGCTTTTTTTGCATAGATGGATTGCTGTATTAGCGGTGGTGGAAACACAACGGCATCTTGTGCAGATAAAGTGGTACAGTTAATAAAAGCCAATATTGATAAAAGTTTTTTTTTCAATTTATTTTTTTCTAAAAATAATTTATACCGATTTTTTAATAAATGATATAAAATTTGTTTCTGTGATGTAAAATCAATCTAAAAATGGTCGCCGGCTACCATCACTTTTATGCTCATCTTTTCACTTCTTACTAAATCCTCCGTTTGCAGTATTTGAATAGTAGCACCAAAATTATCCTCGTTTCCCTGGCAATAATTATAGCGTCTCATATAGTACGTTTAATAAGATAGTAATTGTTTTCAACAAAGGGTTTACATTATGAGCAAAAAACAAATGCTAACTATATTTATACTCTTGCTCATTTGTAAAAATTAATATTTGTATTATAGAAAGCTATCCTTTAACGATTGCTCCCAATACGGTACTTCATGCGTCCCGGTAAGTGTGATACAATTGTATCGGATCTTAAATTCCATATGTTGCACGAATTTAAATCATCTTTTATTAAATCATTCTGGGTGCTACAACCAGTATTAACATATGGAGTGATGTCGTATCTATTTTCTGTTAACAATATAGCTGGGTCCTGCATATTTGTATCTACAGGTGTTTTAAATCAATTCTTTTTATAGTTAAAGATATAGAGTGAAAAATTTAAAATGATCTTTAGCTGCATCTTGAAATCTGCTTTTACAATAGGCAATTATTTTACAAAGCTCCGCTTGTACAATGCAAATTTGTTAACTGCAATGATTCACAACTGTAACGTAGCTTAACCAAATTACTTACTAACATCTATTGTATCGTCTTTGGTGGGGTCTGTATTTTTGTCTTTTTCATGCTCTTCCGGCGTTTGCAAAGTACGCTCATCGTTCAAATGAAGATCTGATGAACTTACTTTTTTACCATCTTTGTTAATGGGTTCGCCATCTTTCAATTCGGATTCATTTTCCTTTTTTGGTTCTGTTGTTGCTGATGCGTTATTCATTCTTTTTTATTTTTTTATTTTAAAATTTTGTTTGATTAATAACGGAATGTCAAAATTGTATTAAAGATAAATATACATTGCATATATAAGCACTCAATTGCAGTTCATTTACAGAGTTTACATTCTCGGCAACTGCGCCAATTATTAAGGTGTGCGGTTACAATTGCTGCTGCACCAACCATTTTTACAATTGATTCTATGCTGTCTTCCAGAAAAAAATTGGCAAAGAACAACAGCAAGATTCCAGTAATAAAAAGCAGTAAGGGCAATTTTTTATGATGGTGTTTTTTATAGCCGTTATACAATCCAAAACAACCCACCACTAATGAAAACAAAATAAAACCGAGTTCAACTTGATCATTCTCCAACAACTCAATACCCATTAACGGCAATGTCGTAAATAATACCGGCAATAAGGCACAGTGAATGGCGCACAATAAAGAAGCTCCAATACCAACTATATCCAAATTTAATTTCTGTATCATTTCAAAAATATTCTTTGAAAAATTATCTCCCATGTTTTTCCATGTTGGACATTGCCTTTTCCTCTCTTACGTAATCATCGAACCCTTTTTTCATTTCGGCATAATTTTCGTTAAAGTAGCTTCAGCAAATTGTCGCAGATAAATTCGATGTAATTAAAAATGAAAAACTTTAATTATTAATATTTGATAAGCAAACTAATTTCCTTCTTTAAATCAATTTGTTTATTTTGTTTGCCATCATCTAATACCAGTACGGTGTAATTTGTTTTTGCTTCCTTTACAATGATGCCGCCAAATGTTGAAAGGTATTTTAAGTGAGTTCCCCATTTGCTCTTTTTATCTGTGGTGTAAATTTCAATACCGGTTAGCTTTTCTATGCCAGCAGCATGTTGCCTGTATGTTTTCATTTCAGGGTTGGCGGCTGCATGTTTATCCATGTCTGATATTTTTTCTACCACCATATTTGCAAAGGAGGGAGGCTCCATAAAAATGATGGGTTGCTGCAAATTTGTATTGTCAATAGCCATGTATAGTGATTCTCTACCCATCCATTTCTGTTTGTACACCTGTGTGCTAAAGGGTATTGAGTCTTTTTTAAATGGTATTTGCCTTAAGGCAATACCCATTTTTGAATGGCCATTCGTCATTCGGTTGTTGATATTGTGTCCAAAGTTTTGAGTGTTCTTACTAGCTTCGGCGGTATCTATTATTACCAAAATTTCTATGTAAGTATTTAAAAGGAAAAAGAAATTGCCGGTAGTTCCTTGCCCGGCATGTGGCGTTTGCCATTTGCTTGCCGCTGTTAAACCAGCCGCCTGTAGTTGGTTTAAAACATCCGAATTTTTTTTGTCAAGTAAAAAGAACAAATGGTCAACAGCTATTTTGCTGAGAGGATGTTCAATATGATTTTGTGCAAAGCATAATTTGCATAAACCAATTAATAGTAAAGTGATGATTGTATTTTTCATGTTTGTTTTATTTCAAAAAAAATCATCTATTAATTCTTTATTTACCATTGCGCCAGCCACTGTACCCATACCTACTGCAAATGACACAGCCCTCATCATGGTAGTGCAGTCTCCGGCAGCATATACGCCTGCTATGGTTGTTTTTTGGAAAGCATCTATCTGTAAAAAGCCATGTTCAGTTATAGCACAGCCTAAGGTTTCAGGTAGCTTACTATGCTGCTCAAAAGCTGGCCGTGCAAAAATGGCTTCAACGTTTTGAAGTGAACCGTCTTTAAATGCAATGTGTTTTACATAACCGTCATCATGAACCAATTGCTCTATTTCTTTTTCCACTACGGTAATATTATAAGCGTTTAACTGTTGGTGTTGTTCATCACCCAGTATAGATTGTCCATTGCAAAATAGTGTTAGCGCTTTACTCCAATGCTGAATGAGTTTACACATTTCGAAAGCTACATCACCATTGGCAACGATTCCCAGGGGCTTATCCTTTATTTCGTAACCATGGCAGTAGGGGCAATGTAAAGTGGAGATGCCCCAGCATTCCGCAAAGCCTTTTATATTAGGCATAATGTTTAACACACCGGTAGCAAATATTATTTTCTTTGTACTGTATGCTGTTTCGCTTAGGGTAATTATTTCAAAACCGTTTTCTTTTTTACTTGCAATAAGTGCGGTATCGTTTATCAGTTGTACTGTGGGGTATTTCAATACTTGCTCCCTCGCTTTTTGTGCAATGGCTGCGGGGGTTTCACCATCGTGAGTTATAAAATTGTGGCTGTAAGGCGCTTGCCTGTTACAGGGTTTGCCACTGTCAATAATTAATACTTTACGCATGCTGCGGCCCAATGTCATCGCTGCGGAAAGACCGGCATAGCTGCCGCCAATTATAATTACATCGTATGGTAAGTTGTCGCTCATTCTTATTGTTGTAATTCATTAGCCGTAATATCAGTAGTATTAATGGTATGTACCAATTCCCGCTTGTGGCATGATTCCAATCTTTGTTCCCACACTTACAGCATTAAAAATAACATGTGTAGCCTAAAAATCGTTTTGCCATCGGCGACTAACTCTTTACATATTTTAGTAAACGCTGCCGTGGCCTTAGGGTCAAGGCTGCTGTTTGGGTCATTCATTAAAATCACATCGGCATTTTTGCCAGTGCTATTGCAATACCTACTTTTTGATACATGCCTTTTGAGTAAGTAGCTAACCTTTTTTGATGAGCTTCGCTTTGCAAACCGGCTTTCAATAAAAAACCTGTAAGCAATTCTTTGCTGTATTTGAAACCCGCCAGACGGCTGAAGAAATCTACGTTTTCTATCCCATCTAAGTTGCCATAGAATGCACCACTTCTGGTATATACGCTACAAATTTTTTAGTAGCCACATCATTGGGCTTTACCGTTACATCATTTATTTTGGCTTCGCCGGAAGTGGCATTGGTGAAGCCAAAATAAATTAATAATGGTGGTTTTACCAGTGCCGCTTTGGCCGGGCAGGCATAAGATTTCTCCTTGGTTTACAGTGAGATTCAGGTTGTTTAAGGCAAGCTGGTCACCGTATTTTTTTGTCAGGTTATTTGTTTAAAGTATTGTCATATCGCTTAATTTTTTTATCTATTTAAATAATTTAAAACGAAAGCAAATGTTGTCTTTAAAGTCTATCGCAAAAGAATTAGTCATCTTTAGATTCATTTAGTTTCATCCAAAGCTTCATGGCCTTTAATCCTTGTGGAGTACTGTACTTTTCTCTTATCGCCTTATATTTTTCCAGAGTCACCATTGCCTTTTTATAAATTGCACTATCCGTTGCTGTGGCTTGATAACCCTTAGGCATGGCATAAGTAAAATATCCACTATTACCAGCATATACAGGTATTGCAAAAAAATCTCGTGGCACCAGTTTTTTAGCGGTATCGGCTTCTTGCTTTTTCGTGCTTTCAACAAAAAAGTCTACGGCATAAGCCGGGTAACCAAACAAATATCCATAAGCCCTGTTTCTGTCTAAGCGTGTTTCATATTCCACAGCCGTTAATACTACCGCAGGTTTAGTGGCAGGTGTAAAACCCCATTGCCCAAAAAAGGAAGAATAAATTTTTAAAATGGATGCAAAACGAGATTTACGAACAACATAAATTTCTAAATTCCTGGTTCCTTTGTCGGTACGTTGAAAAGGCATTAACACAAACTCGAAATCGCCTTTACTTAATGCCTTGCATACTTTTTGGTAAGCTTCAATTTTTTGTAACAGGGAATCTTTTGTTGTAATAACTGCATCTCCATCTTTCATGGTGCTGTCTTTAGCAATGGCATAACGCAAAAATTGTACACTGCTTATTGGCTTTAAAGTATCTGCGAGGCTATACAATGCTTCATGGTCTAAGGCATAAGCCAGTACGGTGTCGGCAAGGGCTTTATCGTAGTCTTCGTTTTGAATGCTTTTCTGTAAAGAACGGTGTGGACTACAGGAAAAAATTAAAACCAGTAATAGTAATATAAAAGAAAGCTGCTTCATTAAAAAATAATTGAATAGTTAAATTGAAAATTGTTTCTACCGGTAAACATTATATGATTTGTAGCCACCATATTGTTTGTTTTTACAGAAAAGGAATGCATAGGTTTTGTTCCCCGCTGATTAATTTCCAGCAAGGCCAGTGCCCCAAACTGAGCATGGTTGGTAGCAAAAAACTGGTAATCCGGCAGTATGATGTTTTTGGTAATTACATTGGATCTTTGATTGATAAAATCACTATCCGCTACGTAATAATAGCCAGCAAAAGGTTGTAATTGAAAATGAATATTTGGTTTTAATTGTTTACGCCAATTGGCTTTAAAGGTAGCACCAACAGTAGCAGCAGTTAGTTGTGTAAGTGTAGCCTGGTCCGTATTGTCGATAAATTTAAATACCGGGCTAAGCGTGAATTGCCATAAAGACTTTGATGCATTGGCGGCATACCATAAACTAATATTCGTTTGAAGCAGGTGTTCAGTATAGCTGGCACTTTCTGCCCTAAATATTACATCATCGGCATAGCCATTTCTCAGTTGATATGCAACCGACATTGATTTACCATTTGTGGCATTGCCCGTTTGCACCATGGCATTACCACCCAATCTTATTTCTGTAAAAAAGCCTGTTGGTTGTTGTATAGCTACCCCCTCATTGATCTCTTCATCTCTTTGGGCTGCATAAGCACTCAACAAAAACTGGTATTTACCCAATCGCTGTTGGTAGTGAGCGGTGGCCTGCAAGTCGGTACCTTTTCTTTTGCGTTCTCCGTTTACAAAAGGCGCTTTGCTAAATGTTCCATAGCCTCTTATTCTGTAAAGTAATACATTGTTGTTACTATAAAAACCCAACTCATTTTCTTCCTGAATAAAATTTATTTTACCGGTAATACCTAATGATTTATTGGGTGCAATCAGCCAGTTGATACCGGGCTGTACAGCGATGTACCGTTGCCGGTAAAATGGTTTTGGCTCACTGATTCTTGCTCCGGACCCTATCTGGTAATCCAGCGTTAAACCTGTTTGCAGCTTATTAAAAACAACAGGTGCGGCCACGCTAATTGCTGCTTTTATATGGTCTCGTTCCCAGTTGCCAGCACTGCTATCGGCCCAGATAAATGGATTGCCTTCGTAGGCATTTGCTACACCACTCCAGGCCATATTTTTATCATATTGTTTGGTATACCCAATATTGGTTTTGTACATCCAGCCATTATTCTTTTTAAACCCACCTGTAGCAATGTTTATCTGGTTAGTGGCTTCTGCTTCCATGGGCCTTCTAAAGTTGCCAGTGGTATGGTTTAGATGTGCCGTTGCAAATCCGTGTTGTACAAAAGGAGTTAAGGCAATTGTTGCAGCATTGTCTGTAGATTCAAAATAATTGATCATTCTATCATTTTGAAGCATGTGCAAACTATCTTGTTTTATAGTCTGCGAAAAAGCCACTGTACTATTTTGCACTGTAAGTAAAAGTATCAAAACGTATGGTTTGTTGTAAGTTCTAATAAAGCTACTGCGCATGAACTCATTTTTTATAATTTGATGTAAGTAGGTATTCAATCCTTATAAGTCAGGGTTAGAAAAATAAAGACGTATACGACCTTTACTTTTTTTGACATGCTTACAGAATTCAAAAAGTGAAAAAATAATTACTATTTAAATGAGTGTATTTACTATTGTACCTGCAAATAAACCTGTTCATGAATCCATTGAGATTCGAATTCTAAAAATTAGATAAAATATCAGATGTCTTTAGTTAAACGCTTTCGGTGTAGGTAAAGGAATTTTTTCAAAATCCGCCGTACTATTGTTATTGTCTTGCAACACTCTTCTGCCATTAATAGTCGTACTGGTTTTTCTACGCAAACTTTGTTTGTTGTAAGTTCCATCCGCAAATGCGAATCCTGCATCTAATGCTGCTGGCAATCTTTTAAAACTGGCACTTGTTCCATCTCTTAAAAATTCAACTCCATCCATTACTATATTGTTAGGTATTTTAATTCTTGGAGTAGCAGTTGGGCTGGCACCTGGTATGGGTACTTGTTCAAGACTTGCAAAATCTGCTTTAAAGATTACTAAAGACGGTCCAAATACAGGCATTAGCCAATCAAACCCACCGGTGAAATATACTCTTTCTAAGTTAGGTACGCCCGGTGCATCGGCATCTCTGTTATCAGGTCTTTCATTAAAAGTTTCCCAATCGGCATTGGATAAATCTACCGGGCTATTGGGGTTTAAGGTGGCATCTTTATGGTTTACGCCATCTTGTGCAATTACAATACTTTTCCCTGGTGCTAAAGGGCGTTGCTTACCTGTACCGGGAATCCGCCAAATATTACTGGCATAAGCGTTTGCATTGTCTGTATTAAATGGAGTGGGTAATGAGCCTGGGTTAATTAAGCCAGCAGAACCATGAATATCTGCTATACATAAACTGTCTAAATATAAAGTGTCGGTACTATTGTTATAGATTTCTACAAACTGATCACTAAAATAATTACCGCCACTTGGTGTTTGACTGGCAGTATAATACACCTCTTTAATCACCAATCCACCAACTGTGCCACCCTGTAGTTGCAACAGGAAGGTTGGGTTTTGAGCACCAATGATGGCTGCACTATTTACAATGGCGTTTAATGTGATAGCTGCACTAATACCTGTAAGTGGCAAGGCTTCTGCAGCAGATAAATTTTTATTGGCACTAATGCTGTAGTTGCCTGGTAATACATCACTAAATATGGCCTCGCCACTGCTATTGGTAGTAGCCGTTTTAATACTATTATCTACTATGCTGGTGAGCGTAATAGTTGCACCACTTGCAAAATCCTGGCTATAAGTGCCGGGGTATTTTGCTTTAACTGTTACTGATGAGGTGACCAATGCCCCAAACTTGTCTTTTTTACAAGCACCGAAAAAAATGCTTAGCATAACTACTATTGATAATAAACGTTTCATATTTTTTTTATTTATTTTAAAAAGTAACATTGAACTCTGCACCAAAAAAAAGCGCTTCATTTCTTCTAACCAGGCCATTGGTATTTTGGTCTGTATGTAATGGACGATTGTTTAAAAAGTTATTTGCATAAAAAGAAAAACCAAATCCTTTTTTCCATTCTTTCGTAAACCTGATATTGTACAGATGCAGGGGAGGGAAACTGGTTACATTTACTTGATTTACGGGTCTTTTCAAATCGGCAAACTGCGGCAGTTTACTATCGATTTCAGATAGCTCAATTGTTTCTCCGTTTCTGTTGATGTATGCAAGCGGGTAAGTATTTAAGGGTTGGCTATTGTTTTCTGTAATCCAGATAGTTTGCCATAAAGCCGAAACAATAATATTTTGTGCGGGAATGCGATGTATAAAACGAATGCTTGTATTAAGCCTACTGGCTATAACTCTTGCACTGGATTGATAGATACCAATTCTGGTTGGTGTGGTATTGCCGGAATACGCCTTTGCGGCATCGGTGAATCTGCCATTATCAAAACTCTCAGTTTGTATATAAGCTCCTGTGATGTTGAAAGAAGTTCTGATGCTTTTTATCTCAGGCAAATCGATGCTATATTCAATGCCTTTATTAATAATGGTTCTGTTGTTTACAGGAACATCATATGCAGCAAAAAAGGTGTCTATGCCTGCAGGTATTGGGTTTAATATTGGTGGCCGATTGGGTGGCGTACTTTGCGCTGATAGCCGGGCATACGTAAATGGTTTTACTTCCCTATTTATGCCAATACCATTGGTAATCTTTTCAGTAAACAAAGAAACGTTGGCAACAAATTCTTTCCTGGTAATATCAAACCCTACTTCAAACTTTTTACTTGAGATTGGTTTTAAAAACTGATCATTTAAATTAATCATTCTTGTTGTAATAACGGTAAGTCGTTCGGCAGGATTGGTGGCAAAGTAATTAAAATTTACAAGGTCAAAAAAGCGGATTCCAGGATATAGATAATTAAGCGGAACTGCTTTTGTGGCAATTCCGTAACCTGCCCTTACCCAAATATCTTTTGCTAGCTCTGCTGCAATATTTATACGTGGGCTGGCAATTAACTGATACTTGCTTTTGAATATAGATATTGGTGCAACATTATCAAGCCTGATACCTCCTTGCGCAATGATGCTTTTACCGGCAATTTTTCCTGCAATCCTGTCTTCTGCATAATAAGCCAATTGATGTAAAGCAGGTATTTCGCCAAAGGTAGAGGGTCGCTCACCTACACTATAGTTTTGCCTTGGAGGAGATAGCACATCAAACTGCCTTCCATTGCCATTATTTACATCTAAACGCCACTCTGCACCCGATGTGAATTTGTGGTTAAACCCAAAAATATTTTTAAATAAATTCCCTTCTATTCTTGCATAAGCGTTGATAGGTTTTCCATCAACGGTCGTTTTATTTAAGTATTCACTTTTGCCATAAACACCTGTCATTGTTGTGTCGCTTGTGGCCGTACTGATTGGGAACAAATCTCTCGTTACCAATCCCTGAAAATAGCCGGTTTGGCTATTAAAATTCAATGCCGCTATATAATTTAAATTACTTAGCCAGCTTTTATTTGCCTTCCATTTACCTTCTGTACTCAGCTTTGCATTGTAGTCGTTTGCATATCGTTTGTTTTGATTACGAAGGTCACTAGGATCTTGCTTTAAGTTATCAATAGTTTTAAAGCCAGATAAAATAGTTGTAGTGGTAAACTTTTTATTCTCATCCCAATATCTTTGCCACGCAAGTTGCCCCTGAATACGGCTGTAAGCATTAAACTGGTCTCTTACATCATCCTTCGCATTTAAAAAATCTATCCCAAGATTAATGGTGTTTTTTTTATTTTTATTGGCAAATCCTCCAAATAATGCAACCTGGGCAAGATTTGGATTTACCCTGATTCTTGCTTCTGGTTTAAATGCACCAATTCTTGAGTTTACAACAATTAAACCGGATGTGAGGTCGCCGTATTTCACGGACGGAATGCCTCTGATTACTTCAATGTTTTCTATATTATCTGCGGGAATTTGTCTTAGATCTGTTCCCCTGCCCGCAGTGGAGGAAAAAGCTGGCAATGCAGAAGGACCGGAATTCAAAATGGTTAAGTCGGTTTGTAAATTAGCGTTGTTACTAAATGGAACACCATCCAAAACTATTTGTGTACCCAATGCATTTATCCGCCCTGCATCTGTTGTACCTGGTATCTGCCTTAAATTGATTTGTTGTGCGGCACCCAAATTTGGATTGGTAGCCAGTTGGCCGGGTATTAATTGTAAAACATCTAATAAGCTGGTTGGCTGTGTGTGAATGATTGCGCTCTTGTCAATGGTAGAAGAGGAACCCAATAGCTTTGGTTTTGCTGTTACCACTACATCCTTCAACCCTACAATCCGATCGGTCAATACTATATCAACCGGGTTGGTGCCGGGCACTTTAAATTTTAGGGTAACTGTTGTAAAACCAACACCTGAAATTGTAAGTTGATAATTGCCATTAGGTATATCATTAAACAAGAAATATCCATTGAAATTGGTAATAGTTAAATTTTCCAACGCAACTATTTGAACAGTAATATTTTCAATTGGCTGGTTTCGAGTATCCTTAACAAATCCTGACAGTTGATTCATTTTCTGGGCGGTAGCGGCAATTGATATTGCTGAAAGAAGTACCAATAAATAGCTTTCTTTAAACTTCGGAAAAAGCCAAAGTTTTCTTTTTACAACAACAGTTGATAATACATTATTCATATTCTAATTTTTTCTTCCTCCAGTCTTTGATTTTACTTCATTTAATACAGCAAACACACAAGAGTAGCAGGTTACTATTATCTAATTTTTTCTAATTAAATTTCTTGAAGTTTTTTTATTTATAAATAAGGTGCCTGCCGCTAATAACACTGTCAAAAGAGTAATAGGCAATAGGTATTTCCAGACAGCTTGTTTTTGTGCCGGGGCAGGTTTGTACAAGGGCAACCCTGCAAATTCCTCCTTGCCAAAATGTTTTTTGCTGGCATGGTTGGCTATAAGATAATCTGCTCTCTGCTGTTTAAACTTCATTAAATGGTTTTCAAAATCCTGTTGCTGTTGTAAGGAAGAACCACTGGTGGAAGTAAATGCCCTCATTACTCCGCCGATTGGATTTATCCAAAACATTTGTTCTTCTTTGGTGGTTTGAGTTTTTACATTGGCTGCTATATTATTTAATACTTCCTTTTCTTTTTGCAATTCCATTACGCCACTACTATACCACCGGATTTCCGTAGTATCTGTTGCTGCTGTATCAATTTTAATAGTAGGAAAGTAAGCTGCAAAAAAGGTTTTGTGTTCTTGTAAAGGCAACTCATATAGTTTGGCTTTTTCATCTCTCAATCGGGTAATTTGCTGCTGTGTGTTAGCAGGGTATTTATATTGAAACCAACTATTGAGTATGCCGGGTATGCCAATTAATAACAGCAGCCAAATGCCTGCAAGGGCGAGGATATTTATCATCGAATTCCACCCACGGTCTATGATGAATAATACCACACTCAGCCAAAAGCCGGCATATAATAGTGCAATACTTATCCATTGTAAAAACGGTGCGGTGCCAAAGTTTTTATACCCATTAATGGTTAAGTAAGTAATAATAATTATAATTATAAAAGGGAACAAACTTATGAGCCACTTGAAAAAAACCCTGGCGGTAGTAATGCTTTTTATCCCAAACTTTTGGGTGGCTAATAATTTGTAAACCCCGCTTTCCTCATCTGCTGAAGCGGTGTTGTAACTAATGGCTATAAACAACAAAGGAAAAAGGAATAAAATAAAATAGGTCAAATCCAAGTTGCCGGTAAGCAGTTGTTCGGGGTTCTTAAATTCATCCTGTTCGCCACTAAATATCTCGGTGGCAAATCTTGTTCTTTTTATTGTTGAGTAAATATCATTTTGTCCAATGGTGATGGTTGATAAAGGATTTTCTTCTTTTACTGCATACTCCCAAATGCTCCAATCTACTGCCCATACACCTTCAATGTCTAACCGGTTTGGCTGGCTAAAGTCAGATGTATCAAATTTGGTTTTTAATTTTAGATAAGCCCGCTGCGTACCAGACCTTACGGTATCTGCTTCTGTTTGCTGTATGTTATAATACCGCACACCCTTATTTAAACTGATACCTGCAATTGCAGTAAAAAGCACTAATGCCAGTAGTAAAATTTTATTGCGAAACAGTAACTTCCATTCGTATAAAAAAATTGTTTGTAGCATATTATATGAGTTTCAATTTTTTAGCGGTAAACACAAAAAGTAAACCAGCAAAAACTGTCCATAACAACAGCATGCCTGCCTCGTACCAATAATTTTTTACACTCCACAGTAAAGAGGGACGGCTGTAATCAAAATCTTTAACCGTTTCCCAATATTTTGAATCTACCTGCCAATCCCAATCGCCGGTTTTGCTGCCTCCATAAGCCATTTTAGTATTGAGGTTATTGATCAAGTACCTGCGGTATTGCTCTGCATCGGCAACAAATTTTAACTGGTGCTGGTAATCACTTTGCGATAACCCTGTAGATAAATTCCGAACAGCCAAAAATGGATTGATAAGCGAGGCATATTTACTGATACTGTTCTGTTGTTTTATAGCCGTTCTGATTTTAGCAAAATGTTTATCATACACCCTATTGCCATAATTTTCTCCGGCATCCATCGCCAGACCATCTACGTTAACAGGTAACTCGCTAATGGAGTCTGCCTTATACTTTTTCAATAGCGAATCTTCAAATTTTTTATAACGTTCGCTTTGAGAATCGTGGCCGTTAATTCCTTTTTCTTCATCTATTCTAAATGCTCTTTCAAAAGCGGTACGTTGCTGCATGGGGTATATTTGCGTGCCAATATTTGCCGTAAGTTTTGGCATAACTATAATGAACAGCACCCACGCAGCAACCTGCAACAATAATGAATTTTTACTATTGCCAGCCCATGCACTTGTACATACTGATAAAGTAGTAAGAATTAAAAAGTAAACTAAATAAACTGCAAACCAAATGGTGCTGTGCAATACATCTTGTGGAGTAGCAGTGGCGTTAGCCATTAATTTTATTACTGTCCACTGCGTTACTAAGCCTGCACACGCCAATGCAGTTATTACTAAAAAATTGGCGGTAATTTTTCCCGAAATGTATTGTCGGTTACTGATGCCTTGTGCAGCAACCAACTTTAAATTTTCCTGTTCCTTATCTGCACTTACTGCATTAAAACAAAGCAGTATTATGAACAGTGGCATCAATACCTGCAATAGCCAACTAAAACTAATTTCGCCAAAGCGGCTGCTGTCTGTGCGGCTTTCTGCCGGGCTAAATTTTGGTTCATTTTGGGCATGAGCCTCTAATCTTATTATAGCCCCTGCAAACTGGCCGATGCCGTTATCCAGTGCCTGCACGCCATACACTGGTTTAAATACATAATGCCCGTAGTGTGCGGCATTGTGTGGGTTTTGTGGCCCCTGGTTAAGCCAGGCCTGCCGCACTTCCTGCCTTGCTGTTTCAAACTGTTGTTCTTTGGCTTTTAATACCAAAACACTATTTATGGCACTCACTATAAATGCAAGCAGCAATATACCGGCAAATATTTGCAGGTGGCGGCTACGCCAGGCATTGGTGAGAGTGAGTTTTATGATTGTTTGCATGAGCTTAAATAGTTTCTAAATACAGTTTCTGTAATTCACCCGCCGTAATATCCCTGGTGTTTAGCGTGTGTACCAATTCGCCGTGCCGCATAATGCCAATCTTTGTTCCCACATTTACGGCGTTGAAAATATCATGCGTAGCCATAAAAATGGTTTTACCGTCAGCGGCCAATTCTTTACATATTTTGGTAAACTCTGCCGTGGCTTTTGGGTCGAGACCGCTGGTGGGTTCATCCATTAATATAACATCGGCATTTTTTGCAATGGCAATGGCAATGCCTACTTTTTGGCGCATGCCTTTACTGTAAGTGCTTAATCTTTTTTGATGTGCTTCGCTTTGTAAACCAGCTTTGGATAAAAAGCCCCTTAGCGATTCTTTGCTGTATTTAAAACCTGCCAGGCGACTGAAGAAATCTAAGTTTTCAATACCATCTAAATTGCCATAAAGTTGCACCACTTCGGGTATGTAGGCCACAAACTTTTTAGTAGCCACATCATTTGGTTGTACGGTTACATCATTTATTTTGGCTTCGCCGGAAGTGGCATTGGTGAAGCCAAGAAACAAATTAATGCTTGTGGTTTTACCAGCACCATTTTGACCAAGGAGGCAAAAAATTTCGCCTTTCTCAATAGATAAATTGAGGTTGCTTAGTGCAGCCGTACCACCGTACTGCTTACCAAGCTGCAATGCTTGTAATACAGGCATACAGTATGTTTTGTAATGAATAATTGAAAATATGTACAGCAATGAATGCAGCACTAAACCAATAGCAAATAGTTAAGCTATTGCAGGTGGTCCTTTGTTGGACCGGCTGTAACCGGAGTTGGTTATTTCATTTATTTGTAAAAAAGTATCACAAGAAGTAAAGTGATTTAAAGATAAAAAATAAATAGTAATCGCATCGTTGTTAGCGACTGAATAGTGATGCGTACATATTTTACAATGCCCATCTGAAGCAAGCGAAGATTTTTTTACAATCTGCGTATGTTCTTCTTTTTCAATTTTATTACAACTGCTGTTGTGGTGATGCCAATAAGAAACCGGCGTTGTCACAAAGGCATACAATGCCAACAGGAACGCAGTTATTATAGTTTTATGGTATCTTTTTAATCTCAATTTATTGCAATATAGTTGCAAATATATAGGTTCTATTGAAAAAATAACAGTCTTTGTAAAAAATACCTGATATCATTGAGTTGATAATTGATGTGGTGGTAGCCAATTTTTAATGTTGCAGATGAGCAAACGTAAAGGCGATGAATCCGCTGGTTTATGGGATTCTGTTCAATCGGTATCCATGACAGACGAGTATGTACCAAACTGGCAATTAATTTTTAAAGCAACCAAGGATGCATCCTTTCATCTTCTTAAGAAATTTATTTTATTTTTTAACCCCGGCAACCTTCCATTGAGCTGCGACAATTTTAAATACGCCCCAACAATATGCGGCTGGTTACAATACCAAATACAAATATTGCTTATGTCCCTTCCGTAAGTGCCTGCCTTCTATTTATGTTTCATAGCATATAGCGTTCCTACGGAACGCTGTTTCAATTTATGTTCATGTAACCAACAAAGCCCTGAAAAAAGTACGCAATAACTATAGGGTTGGAATAGAACGGGTTTGCTTTTCCCAAAACCCCGCTAGATTGTGGGAAGTTATACAACGAGGTTAGTTTGTTGCCGGCCCAGCTAAGCAGCGGTGAGGTCTGCTAATCTCGTGTAGAAAATGTAACTGTCTTGAATCGAAAGCAGATTGCAATCTTCCAGCCTGGTTGTTTTGAAATGACTTCGTTCAAGCCCCGAAATGGCGACATAACATAGCACAGAGCAATGCCCTATGAATAAACGGCCCGATAACCAACAAAGCCCTTATATGTTTGTATTTTTTAAGTTTTTATATTTTTTTTTAATAAAGGGAGTATGAATGTTATCAACTTTGAAGGTAAGGAGGACCGAGCCCTTATATGTTTGTATTTTTTAACTTTTTATATTTTTTTTAATAAAGAGCGTTTGCAAGTTATCAACTTTGAAGGTAAGGAGGAGCTAGCCCTTATATGTTTGTATTTTTTAAGTTTTTATATTTTTTTCAATAAAGAGCGTTTGAATGTTATCAACTTTGAAGGTAAGGAGGAGCTAGCCCTGAAGGGGCGAAATATTATAGCATAGGGCACCGCCCTATGAATAGTTTACATAGACCAACAAGCCCTGAAAGGGCGCAACAGATCAGCACAGGGCAACG
>JBGSMI010000387.1:0-33215 GCA_041740215.1 Ferruginibacter sp. | reverse complement strand
AGGGTGCCAATGACAATTAGTAAAGGAAAATTTATTTGTTCGTTTTGAAACATAAAAACCCTTTAGCGATCAATATATTTTTAATAAAATACATTATAACCTGTAAAATCCAGAAGTCTAAAATAAAATTTCTATTAATTTTTGCAGCGTATTTATAAAAAACAAAAACCATAATGCAGGTGGAAAAATAAATAAAAAATGCACTTACAATCCAAAAAATAGTTTCTTTATAAAAGGTAATTATTTTATCGGATTTTGATAAGTCAATATAATACATAAAGCAATAAATAATAATGATCATAAATTCTATTGCAATTACATTGCTATTCATTGACGAGAAATTTTCTAAAAATAGAATATTAAAAATGAAAAAGAGCACGAAGAAAGTCATTACAAGAAAAAAGGATTGGAAGTGACCAGGTAATATTTTGCTAAAAAACCATGTGATCAAAATTAATTCTATGAGAGCAAAAATATTATAAAGGAAGAGGTTATTTATATGCCTGTCTGCCATGTAATTACTTAAGCCAAAAATAATAATAGATAAAGTAAAATACCAGACTAATGGGGTACAATAGCCTGGATATTTTTTCTTATAAAATATAATCACTAAGATCGCTAAAGGGATTAAGGAGGCATAAGTATCCGCATACTTCAGCAAAATTTCTATTACGTTCATATACTATGGGTGATTCAATACGTTGTCCTTACCGCACCATTCTGGGCAGGGTCGTGATTCACCAATTGATGGTAAATCTGCATTTGCAGCTGTTCTTAAACTATCAGCATTATCTGGCACATTGTAGTCGTAACCTATGTTGCCTTTAACAGCGACAACGATGACACGAAATACTTCATTTTCATCATAACCAATATAAATTTTAATACCCTGTAACGCTAACCCATCCTGTGCTAAAAGGTCCTCTACGCTTCCTCTACTCATAAAGTATCCTTTCACCTTCTTGTCATTGAACTTCTGCTTATCGCCAAATTCATCTCTGAAGTTTTTAGTCCATTTCACCGCGTTATCCCAGCTAATATGCCTTGGGTCTTCAGCATTTAATTCTGCACAATCTAATTGTGAAAACTTTTCATTTAAAAATTCCGTTGTCATGATTATAATTTTTAGTTAATAAAAATCTAAACTAGCTATCAATTTTGTAAACAACAATAGGGATTCGCTTAAACCATTCTTTTCCCACCAAATACAGGAAAAACCCTGTACCAAATTACATTGTTTTCCTCTTGCGCCGGATGCTGAACTTTTAAATATTTGTATTGGAAACTTTGAAGCGTTATAAACTTTTAAAGCCCAAAAGTTTCAGCTATCTCCAAACCTACGATCCAACCACTCTTTCCCAAAATTTTTTAGCAATCATTAACCGGGTAGCCGAAAACGGTTTTACAGAGTAGGCACAAAAATTTAAGTTATGTCAACCAAAGCTCATTCTTTCGAAGAAGTAAATGCTTTAATTGAAAAAGCGGACCTAAAACTATATCAAACAGGTGGTAATTATCATTTTAATGCTGCAACCAGGCAGGCTGAACCTGGAAATGTTATTTCAAAAATTTGCGGGATTTACAAGATTGTAGCACCAATTTTAAAACTGGTGGCAAGCTTGCCGCTTATTCCGGCAAAATGGAAAGCAGCTATTAAAACTTTTACTGACCTCATGGATACATAGTGCCCTTAAAAAATTGGGTAGTGGTAAAACACTACCCAATTAAAAAAGCCAGCAAAAATTTACTTCCATTCTGGAGTTATAAGAGGGGCGTTAAGAATAAGCTTAAAAAATTTTAAAAATGAAAAAGATAGCAATTTTTATAATAATTATTTTATGTACCAACGCTCAGCATTTATTTGGTCAGGCATGCTGTAGTATATTCAATAAATCAAAAAAAATAAAGAAGCCTGCAATTTATATTTACTTTGATGAAAAAGGTATTCCAACTGATACTGCTGAACAATATATACCTTATGGTACCCAGGTTAATTTAATCGCTACCAAAATTAATCCGCTTGAGCAACTGCCTGAGGTAAAGACATTTTTTAAAGATTATTATGTTGCCCCTTCTGATATCCCTGATATTAGCAAGTTATTAGCACCCGCAGCTACATCTAGCCCAACTCAGGAGAAGGAAAAGGCCTCGCAAACAATTCAGGTACTTCGTAAAAACCTTGAGCAAAAAGAAATGGCCTATATAAAACTGGGCGAAAGAATTTCTGGAGCAAAAAATAAGGCCGCATTTCTAGGTGCATCAAATTTATACGACTCAACAAAAAACTCTACAGACCCTATTAAAACAAATGAACTATTGGTTGCTTTGGAGAAGAGAAACAGATTGTTAGAAGTACAAATAAGTGATAACAAACAACTCTTAGCAGATTTAAAAGAAGTGAATGGAGAACTTGTAAAGGCAATCATCCTGTTAAAAAAAGTAGAAGAAACTGCTCCTCTAATCCGCAATGATTACAACTCTTTTACCAGAATACTCGACAGCATCAACTATCTCTTAACATTACAACCTGCCGTCAACAAACTATTCTCTCAGCAATTTATTGACCCTTGGTTTACGCAAAAATCGATTGAGCAACTTGTAAAAGTCCGGTTGCCAAAATTCGCAGATTCACTTGACAACAGTATAACAGCACAAGGTGATTTTCTGAGAGGCAGCATAGACAATCTGGAGAAGTTATACTCAAATCTGACAGAAAACATAAAAAAAATAAATGAAAATATTGCCACTGATTCATTTGGTACAAATAAAACCACGGAAATCGAACTACTAAACAAAGACAAAAAAAAGGTTAAGGTAAAGATTGGTTCCATTTCAATAGAAGTTAACAAAGAACCGTTGTTCAAAGATCAGTTTGACTTTGTTACCAAACAAATCACCCGGTTTAGAAATGAAAAATTCCGGGATTCACTATATGTTTTTACTGATACGGTATTGATACAAACATTGAAACTTTATCATAACAAATTTGAGCAAACTATAAAATCATTCAAGGCAAACGCCGATGAAATAAAAATAAACCTTCCTTATAAAAATAGCGAACCTTATATTATTAAAACCCGGTGCCGATTTAAAGTAGAAGGAAGTACGGGAATTTTTACACATCTTTTTGGCAGCGATGACAAATTCAAGGTAGTTCAGGCTGCGCAGTTAGACGGCAGTGATTCATTGCAAGTAATCAGACAACGCAAAGATAACATGATTTTAAGCCTTGGATTTATGGCCAATGTTTATATCTATGATCCATCAAAACTATTCAACCCAGGATTTTCTGTAGGTCTGAATTTTCCCGTAATTAATCATTCAGGAACCGGGGGTATTGCGCAATTGGTTGCAGGGGTCTCATTTTTCTCCACCACAGTTGATAAACTGTCTCTAACGTTTGGCGTTAGTTTGAGAAGAGGGCAGGTACTAAACACCAACAATTTAACTTCTATAGACGGCGTGGAAAAGTACGTTTTCAATAATAAAAATACACTTGAGCCAACTTTCGACCAGGTGACAAAAGTTGGAGGCTTTTTTGGAATCTCGTACTCACTATTTGGTGGAAAGAAAAGTAGCCAAGCAGAATAATACCGTTAGGCAGCAAAAAGGAAGAGAAATGTCTGTTTAGATCTACTCAGAATTTTAATATTTTCTTTTACAATCTTAATAACGATAATCAAATGAAATACATAACCACATTAAGTATTGTCGCAGTTCTCATTGTTATTTCGGGCATAGCGATACAGTCTTTTTTTTTTCTTCTAACAAAAATGCATCCTTTTATGTCGTCAGTTACAATCATAATGTTGCTACTGCGGATTCTTCAAAAGCAATTACAAACTACGATGCGAATCTAATTAAAGACATCATTGTCGATTCTGTAAAGGTCTTAGATTCTGAAATAATAGATAGTTTAAAAACAAAAATGACAACTGTAACCATTGCAAGGAATAAGGCAGAAGACAGAACACAAGCCTTAAAAGACGAAAGCAAAGATCATAATGATTGGATACTTTTAGCAAAAATTATTTTCTCTGGCATCTTTTGCTTTGCTGCTTTATTTGTTGTACTATCAAAAAAATATGACGCAGAAACAAAGAAATGGGCCTTTAGTGTTTTAACACTGCTTGCAGGCGTTTGGATAGGAACTGCCACAAAATAACCGGTATAAATTATTTTAGGGAAACGGGTTTTCCTGAAAGGAGCAATTTGTTAAAAACAGACATTATCAAATACACAAGTCAAAAGGTCACTTCAAATTTGACGTTGCCTTAAACCTTTTGAAAGATGTTACTATTATTCAAAATATTTAAACTAACTAATTCAGAAAAATATGACACCCAAAAGCCCCACCACCAACAGGTTTATATTATTACCCGCCAGCTATGTCGGGTCAACTAATAATGCAAATCCGGAAATTAAGAAATTTCTGCTTACACTTAACAGCGGGATAAAAGCTTCGGGCAAAAGTTCGGTAAAGCTTTCTGTACGCAATGCACCCAATACAAAATCGCCTGCCATCAATTTAAAAGTAATTGACTCTATTAATGATGATGGGGCAAAACTGGTAGAAATAAAAGAAGAACAGATGGCCGATTTCCGCTTCTCTTATCCGGGGTTGAGGATAATACCGGAAAGGTTTTACCGCAGGCCACCATTGCCATTTCAGGAACTGTTATTCAAAACAAAAAAAACGGTGCAAACCATTTCAATAGTTATTACAGTTACGGATAAAAGTAATCACCCGCTGGAAGGCGCAGATGTGGTTGCATTTACAAATTTTGGCAACAGGGAAGGCGCTGGTGGAAAAACTGATGGTGGCGGCAAAATTAAACTGGATATCACTTCCTATAAAATTGAAAGGCTCTATGTATATCCGCCGCACACCTATTGGGGGTTTTTCAAAAACAACTTTACCATCAATGCAGCCATGCAGATAAAATTAACTGCAATAGATATTAATTTTCAGGATTCCCTACGTTTCTTTTACAATACCAGTCACTTGCCGACCATTAGCAATATTGTAAAAATAGCAGTGATTGATACCGGCGTGGGACCACATAAAGATTTGGAAATAATGGGCGGGGCCAATACCATAGAAGGAGAAGATGAAAAAGATTTTGCAGACAATGGCGAAGGCCATGGCACGCATGTGGCAGGCATAATCGGTGCAAACGGAGCTATTAAAGGTGTGGCGGCCGGGGTACAAATATTTAGTTACCGGGTTTTCCCAAAAGAGGGTGATGCATCTAACTTTTACATTATGAAGGCGATTAAAAAGGCAATAGATGATGGATGCGATTTAATCAACATGAGTTTGGGTTCGCTCGTGCTGGATGAAGGTTTGGTGAGCTATGTGAAAGATGCATACGATAAGGGCGTTTTGTGTTTTGCTGCCAATGGCAATGATGACAGGCGGCCTGTTAATTTCCCTGCGGCATATAGTTTATGTGTGGCTGTTTCTGCCTTGGGTCGCAAGGGTACATTTCCCGCCAATACAATTCAAAAAGCTACCGTTAAAGCACCCTTTGGCAAAGACATTAAAAATTTTATAGCAGATTTTTCAAACACGGGTCCGGAAACAGATTTAACTGCGCCGGGTGTTGGTATCATTTCCACTTTCCCCGGCGATTTATATGCCGTAATGGACGGCACAAGTATGGCCTGTCCCGCAGCAGTTGGCATTTCGGCACGATTGCTTTCTTCCCGGCCCGATATTTTGGGACTTCCCAGAAACCAGCAACGCACAGATGGGATGCTGAAATTTCTATCCGTACACATAAAATCGTTGGGTTTTAATGCTACCTTTGAAGGCAAGGGTATGCTTTTCTTATGATGTAAAATAACACCCAATGATAGTAATCGTAAAACAAGACTTCGATAAAAAACAGCAGCAGGAAAATAATCTAAATCAAATTTTGGAGAATAGCCACGCAACGCTTATTGACGGAAGTATGTTGCCCGATATGGCAAGGGTTGATCTTCACAATAATGATGTTGAGGCACTAAAGACCAATTTGGGGGAAGGATGGATTATTGTTCCTGAAATAAAATACAGCGTGCCGGATACCAAAAGAAAAGTGATTGGTAAAAAACTGATTCATTAAGCTAAAATTTAAGCTGGTAAAAGATTCATATCTGCAAGCTGCTTTGCTAATTTGAAAAGTTCCGATTTTTTCTTAAAAACCCTTTTTTTCTTGAAATGCATCCATTAGTCTCATCAGTTTTTAGACAGTAACAGCAATGTCTTCTTTGTAGCTATCCTAAGACGCACCAGTCGCCCATAGGATGGGGAGAAACACCAGCAACATTTATCCGCCCAACATATTTCGCATTTCAAATACAACAAACAAGAGACTTCCGGCTCATCCGGCTAAAAAGCTATTGTCTCCAACCACCAGGTCCAATTTAAAATTCTGTCAGCAACCTATTGCAATTTTAAAATCTTTGTAGTAGGTTAGTTGCGCAATTCAGTTATGCATTCCCGTTTCAACTAACTTCTAACGGTGAGCCAACTACAACAGTTCAATATCTTTCCCGGAAAATCCAACGTTTAAATGCAAGAATCATCATCTTTAAAATGAAACAAAACATGAAAAAGTATTGTGTGTATGTAGCAATGGCTGCGTTGATTTTTACAGCCTGTAGAGTAACTTTTATTACCGGTTACGACCAGGTGCTGGATCAAACCACCAGCAAGATCAAAAAGGATTTCAACCTGCACTTCATCAAGCTAAGCCGAACCATACAGGATACGGATCCGAATAACCAGGCTTTCGAAAAGTTTCAGGATTATTATGATAATCTCGAAGCAGACCTGATCACCGTAAAAGACAGGACTAAATTTTTGGGTGGCAAGTCTGCCATTGTAAAAAGCCAGGTAAACAATCTGGATAGCGTAATGCATGTATTTGTTAGTCTGCATAAAGCTGGTTTACCCGACCGGCCCGGCGATGACCGGCGGGATATCCGCAATGGAATCAATAGCTCCATTGATGCCATCACTGTTTTGCAGGAAGCCCTAAAATCAACCGGTAAAACGCCTCAATAAAAACATCGGGAGTAGTTAGCAGGCATCACCCAAAATTAAAGCGCAACTTTTAAGTCTCAGGTCTTATTCACCATTGACCATTCTCAAATTCACCATTTCACCCCCAAAAAATTATCAATCATGGCAGATTTTGATTTCTCACAAGTAGTTTCCGATTCTATGAGTTTTGCCAAACAGGAAGTTGGTAAAGCATGGAGCAAATTAAAACCTTATGCCGAGCATGAGTTTACCCAGTTTGCAGAAAATGCGGTGTTTCTGGCTAAACTAAAACTTGCAGGCAATATTCCCGACGATGAGTTAAAGGCCAGACTTAAGATACAACGCATTGCGCTCAACAATGTACTGCTCGCCATAAAAGGCATTGGGCTGGTGATTGCCGAAAATGTAGTGAATGGTGTATTGGACATTGTTGCCAAAGCCATCAAAAAATCATTGCAGGTGGTGTTGCCAATATAAAGTCGTCATCCTGGTTTAATATTCCTTTTTTTGCACTATACCGGTCTAAAAACACCGGGATATCTTTCTAAAACATGCTGCACCTGCAACAGGCCGTACTCAAAAAGACGGCCCTTTTAGTTTTTGGGAATAGTGGAGTCAAACCAATCCAATTATAAAATCAAATGAGTTGATTTTTAAAGTTAGGGAAATAGACATTAAAGATATGACGAGCCCACTTCCATGGGCGGATTTAAAATTGTCGCAGCTCAATACAGGGTTGCCAACCTTTTTTAAAGTGTTTTTAGCAGAAAAGAACCTGCACAAGGTTGGCAACCCTTCCGACAATTTTAAATGCACCCATTTCCATTCACATCTTATTTAATTTAGTTTGTTATGTTTTGAAAAATGCTGGAAAAAGAAAGCCATGGGTTCGACCAATACCCACGATTGCGACAAAATAAGTCTTACAAAAATTAACTTTTAATTTTTTAAATTCCAGATTCTTAGTTTTTCCGTGAATAAATTTAAATGAAGCAGTACAACGATTGCTATAAAGGATGAATTTATCATAGTTAATCAATACAAATTGCTTTAAAAGCATTGCCAATCCTTTCCACCCTATAAAAATTGAGAAGACAATTTTGATCATTCGATACCTGAACGGAATTTTAATTAACCATGCTTAACTCAATTAATTACGATATCCAGATGTATACTCTTTTCCTGCCTGGCAGCCGTGTTGCTGGCTAATACATCCTGTTTCTCCAAAAAACTCACCCCTAAAACTGTTACCATTGCTGCACAAACAGATTCCGATTCGGATGGTGTTAATGATGCCAAAGACAAATGCCCGGATATAAATGGGCCTGCCAAATTGGATGGTTGCCCAATACGGATAGAGATTGAGTTGAAGATTATCAGGATAAATGTTTTGAAGCAATTGGACAGGACCGTTACCAGGACTGCCCTACACCGGATACTGATAAAGATGGAATCAATGATGATGCCGACGAATGCCCTACTGTTTTTGGTAATGCCCCTTACAAGGGCTGCTTGATCCCTGATACTGATGGCGATGGTGTAAATGAAGCGGAAGATAAATCCCCGCAAGAAGCCGGACCTGCTTCTAACAAAGGCTGCCCCTTTGCAAATAAGCTTGATTCGCTTTTAAAAATAGATACTTACGCAAATGGTGTGAATGACCAGGATGATAACTGTTTGAATGAATTAGTTTCCTGCCTCTAACGAAGGCTGCCCATTGTCACCCGGCTTAAAAAGACTCGTAAAAAAAATGAAGTCCGTCCGTTTAAGAATGGCGTTGCATCCCCCAAAGCAGCAGCCGTATTAACCAGTAATCAACCAGTGGCTGCAAATAGAAAATCTACTCCAGACTCCCGGCCATCCATCCAAAGCCCTTTCTGAAAATCAGGTAGTCAGCGATTCCGTTCTGGCAACTGTTTATCCGGACACTGTATCAGGCAGTGCAACGCTTCGGTTATTTTTTCGTAAAATAATTGTAGCAAGGGAAACAAAGAATCTGTCGGTAGAGCTGGTGATCGATCAAATTCCGTTGGAGGGATCCGGGAAATACGGTAGCGGACAGCAAGCCGTTCCCATGTTTAAACAAAAAAATGACAGCATGAGCACCTGTAGCTTACCTGGCATTGCAGCTTAAAAAAGCCTAACCATCTCCTTCTTGTATGATAGGCAACTAATTCAAATTACCCCATCAGTTCCGGAAGAACAGGCACCTGATTTGGTAAAAGGCAACCGTTGGTATTGAAAAATGGCTGCATTAAAAAGCGCCGTGGGTATCGATACAATTACCCTTCAGGTAAATGCTGAAACAACCGAAGGTCTGAAATTAGCTGTTGAAAAGTAGCAGTTCATTATAAAAATTGTGCCGGAGCCGTTGGTTCCTTTTTGGTATGGTGCAGGTAAATGGATTGCAAGTGTTGGATTTATTGTACTTTCTGCCATATATTTTTTCATTTTGCAGCAAGGTATAAAAAGAAAAAGGTGGCTGCCGTAGCACAAAAATAATCCAGAACAGTCTGCTAAATTTTAAAGCGGCCCCCCTGTAAAAAATGATTGGCATAATGCCTAACCTGGTGGCCGAACCGCTTTTTGACTTATCTTCCATGTTTTTCAGGGAATCCGAATCATTCGTATTAATACACACTTCCGTACATTTCACAAGGCGTTTTGAGCACTTTCGTATTAACCCCGATTCCTTAAACGTAAAAATCCATACAAAGACTAGAACTCTTACTACAAAAATAGTATTTACTCTACGACAAAAAAAGGGAGTAAATGCTATTGTATGGAACACAATACTGGTGCATCTTTGTGTAAGAAAATGATTGAAAAGATATCGTCAGTCAAGTTCGCCCGTTTAAATCCAAATCCTACAGAATACCAAAAACCAATGTCCTGAGTTTATGCCTTCAAAAGCGATGATAACTCAAAAAACCAATTGATCCAAAACCTAAAGAAAACCAACAAAACCAATGTCCGAGTTTATGCCTTCAAAAGCGATGATGACTCAAAAAACCAATTGATCCAAAACCTAAAGAAAACCAACAAAAACCAATGTCCTGAGTTTATGCCGTAAAAAGCGATGATGACTCAAAAAACCAAATTGATCCAAAACCTAAAGAAAACCAATGAAAACCAATGTCCTGAGTTTATGCCGTAAAAAGCGATGATGACTCAAAAAACCAGAAAAAACAATATCCTAGCCTATGCTGTAAAAAGCGATGATGGCAAAAAACCGAACACACTGAAACCAGGAACGAATTGTAACAGATTTTTTACTGGGAGGGTAACACCTCAAAAGAATGATCCACAAAACCCGCTTAGGCTGGTTTTAAAAAATGCCACTTCCACATGCAATGAAAAACCATTCGCTGTGGAAGTTTCTTTTTTCAGGCAGATTTCAATGCCAGATTAAAAACAGCAGATAGCTGGATGAATGCCTACCCCAATACAATTCCTCAATTTTTTTCATAAAGCAAATAGTGCTGTATCGGTAAAAAATCTCCTTTGAAACTCAACGTAAAGCCATTCGCCAGCAACTCACGGTTTAGCTGTAGCACCGTCGTCTTGTGTAGTGGTTTAATCGGCACAGCCGGATCTTCTCCCCGATATTCAATCAGTAGTATTTTACCTGTTGTTTTTAAAGCCTTCCGGATGGATTGCAAAATTTCAGCAGGAAATTCAAGCTCATGATATACATCTACCATGATGGCCAGGTCAATGCTGTTATCGGTGAGATTGATTGATTTACCGGAGCTTTTTACCACTTCCACATTGCTATCTTTTAACGAAGCTTTTTTGTTCTTAAGCAATTCAATCAGTTCATCCTGTATTTCAACCGCATACACTTTGCCCTGGGGCACTTTGGCGGATAATCGAAAACTGTAATAACCAGTACCGGCGCCAATATCCGCCACGGAACCATTGGCTGGCAGAACAATCTTTTCAATGGCCAGATTGGTATTTTCTTCCTGCTGACGCTCCTCCCGTTCCAGCCAGTCGCTGCCCGCAGCACCCATCACCTGCGAAATTTCTCTGCCCTTGTAAAATTTGCCAATACCATCTCTGGAGGCCTTTCGATACGTGTAAACCGTATCTTTTTGAGCGGGTGTAACATCAGCTTTCTGTTGCGAATTGCAACTTGTAAAAAAGCCGATGTATAAAATAATGGAAAGCATGATTTTTAGTTTCATAACCAGTCTATTTAAAAAGTATAATGTACGTCGTCATAAATTGTTTGCCAAAGCAACAATTTTGTTGGAGGATTATTTCGATCCGAAGCATCCTATAATCTTTTTTTAGTTGTATAACAATGGTATTATCTGCAGACCCTATGTCATAAAGTTAAGCCAATGCGAGTTTTTTAATGTCACCCCCTTTTGGGTTTACCTTCTTCTACTGTTTGTTTGCTATAATAATACCAACCCTTGGGCTTAGAATCCCGAAGGGATGTTACGTAGACATTTTTTTACAAAACCAACGTGCTAACTCCGAAGGGCAATTTCGTTAAGTTAAGCACAGCAATTGAATTGCACCGTCCTTTAGGGCGGTGAATAGGAAACATTATTTACTTTTCGGCTAAAGCCGTATTTATTTTAGTTGCTTTTTACCACGCCCTAACGGACGTGGCAATTGAAATCTCTTAACTTAATGACATTGACGGAAGGGGTGATATTGTTTTTGATCAAAAGCGTTAACTTAATGACATTGCCCGAGGCCCCAGAATTAATTTTATTTTTAAATGTAAAGCAGTTAGTTTTAAATCCTATTCATCAAAACCAACATATATGAGAATTCCCTTCTGCCTTTTTATCTTAAGTACTATCTGCTTCAGTGTGGCAGCCCAAAAAAGACCGATGAAACCTTCCGATGTTTATTTATTAAAAAGCATTCGTGATGCAAGTATTTCGCCCGACGGAAAATGGGTAGTCTACACATTGAGTAGCGTTGATACGGGCAAAGATAAACGCAACACCGATATCTGGATGGTGAGCTGGGATGGTGAACAAACCGTTCAGCTTACGAGTAGCGGGGAAGGTGAAAGCGCCCCTAAATGGAGCCCGGATGGAAAATATATTTCTTTCGTTTCTGCAAGAAATGGAGAAAAAACAGCACAGTTGTGGCTACTGGACCGAAGAGGTGGAGAAGCAAAAAAACTCACCAGTTTAAAAGGCGAAATGGAAGAATATGCCTGGAGCCCGGATGGGAAGAGAATTGCGATGACTATAAAGGATCAGGATTTTTCCGACACCGCCAAAACAAAAACAAGATCGCCGTTTGTAATGGACCGCTATATATTTAAACAGGATGGGGAAGGCTACGTAGAAAACCGCTATACACATCTTTATATTTTTGATGTAAACACAAATAAGACAGATAGCTTAACAAAAGGGGATTTTGACGAATCTGCTCCAGCCTGGAGCCCTGACGGTACAAAGCTGGCCTTCGCAAGCAACCGTTCTGCAGAAAGAGAGAAAAATGCAAATTCAGATATCTGGGTAATGGATGCTAAACCCGGTGCCCAAATGAAACAATTAACTACCTGGGCTGGTGCCGATCGCAGGCCCAAATGGAGCCCCGACGGCAAATGGATTGCCTACACCAGTTCTTCCAGCAACCTCAACTTTACCATGTATGGACAAAACACCATTGCAGTAGTTGCGTCAACAGGTGGCGAAACAAAGGCATTGGCTGGTAATCTTGATCGGCCGGTAAGTGATCTTAACTGGACAAAAGATGGCCGGCAACTTAGCTTTTTGGTAGAAGATGATCGCAGACAATATATCGCACAACTAAACATATCAGACAATAGTATCACAACGATTGCAGGTGGCGACAAAAGTTATTCGTCCGTCGAAAGTGCTCCGGCATCAGATGCACTGGTAGCTGCTATGAGCGAACCACATTTGCCAACCGAGTTATATGCGGTGGAACAAAACAAAGTAAGGAGACTAACACATGTACAGGATTCTTTTGTAAATGCAATTCAATTTGCAACAGTGGAAGGCTTTACATCTGCCAGTAAGGATGGCACAAAAGTGTCTGGTATTTTATATCGTCCAGCTTCCGCTGTTACCGGACAGAAATTACCCTTGATTCTATTTATTCATGGCGGCCCTGTTGGGCAGGATGATTATGAATTTGATTTATCCCGCCAGGTGTTGGCGGCAGGTGGATATGCAGTGGCAGGTGTTAATTACAGGGGCAGCAGCGGCAGGGGTATAAATTTTACCAAAGCCATTTATGGTGACTGGGGTAATAAAGAAGTTATGGATATTTTAGGAGCTGCCAATTACCTGGTTGACAAGGGAATTGCAGATGAATTAAAAATGGGGATTGGCGGCTGGAGCTATGGTGGCATTTTAACAAACTATACTATAGCAACCGATACCCGTTTTAAAGCGGCTGCCAGTGGAGCCGGCAGTTCTTTACAGTTTAGTATGTACGGGGCCGATCAATATGTAACCCAATACGAAACAGAACTGGGCGCCCCATGGAAGAATCCAAAGAAATGGATGGATATATCTTACCCATTTTTTCAAGCAGATAAGATAAAAACACCGACCATGTTTATGGCCAGCGAAAAAGATTTTAACGTGCCAGTGGCCGGTAGTGAGCAAATGTACCAGGCGTTAAAATCACTGGGAATTCCTGCACAGCTCATCATTTATCCGGGGCAGTTTCACGGTATTACAAAACCATCTTACCAGGTAGATCGCTTTGCCAGATACCTTAAATGGTTTGATCAATATTTAAAGTAGGGAGAACCATTTCAAAAGAATGCAATTCAAATCATCAAAACTAAAATGGTTAAATATTATCAACCTTTTTAAAGGACTGTGCCAGTAAATTGCATACTCGTATAAAATTGGCAACACTGCAACCCACTCAAAATGCGGCTGTCAAATGAATCCTTCTTTTCGGTTTTTTAAATCGAAATGAAGGATTTTTATATTTGTCTTTTTTCCGGATGAAGGCCGTTAGGATTAGTTTGAAAGATTTGATTATTCAACAGCAATTTTTTTTCAGTCGATTTTTCAAATTCAGCGCCTTGCATCTTTTGAAATGGTATTCTGCATAACCTTTAAAAAATAGTTACGCATACCATCCATTCCAACGCTCATATCACAAGTTATCAAATTTTCGGCTCGTTCATTTTAAAGATAGGAAATGGATTTCACGTTTGTTCCCCGACTGGTTTGGAAGGTGTAGCCTTTGGGTGTATTTAAAATTGTCGCATCTCAATACAGGGTTGCCAACCTTTTTATAGATGTTTTATAGCAGAAAAGAACCTGCACAAGGTTGGCAACCCTTCCGACAATTTTAAATGCACCCTTGCCTTTCCAGTCATGGCTTTATCCGGAATAATGGTGTACCTTTTGTACCTAAAACATTATTTATATCTGGAGTGGCGGGGTTTAACGCAATTACCTACCAGCTAATTCCTTCAGTTAACTTTTTGAGCTTTTCCCAACTTTATTAAACAAGTACCATTTGAATAATATAGTACTACAGAAAAGGTCAATGGTAATCGTATTTTATCCAACCATTTTATTTAAGCAATTAAGCAATGCATTGGTAATGTAGCTTATGGTGATTGTGCAATAGCATGCCACATTTAAAAACAATACCGCTCTCAGTAATAGTGGTACTGTATTGGTATATAGCAACGAAAGCATAGACGAGTGTGCAAGCTATAAGAACAATACATGGATAAATAAATACTTATCAAAATGAAGATCAATCAAAGGAACAATGGGTCAAAAGAACTTTTTAAAATACTTCCGCAAGCAATTAGTTCGCTAAAAAAAAACATTATTGAACCAATTTTTGGAGAAAAAGGTAACGAAAAATACACGGATAAGCGACTGCCATTTCGTTCGGAATTGTTTACGGAGGAGCAAATGGAGAATCATGCCAGAGGGCTTGCAGCCCGACATATACTGATCTCCGGGCAACCTACTGAGCAGTTGCTGAAAAGGTTGGCAGAGAATGAAAAAATTTTGCTGGAAGTGCATGCTTTGTTAACAGAGGTTGTGAAGGAGAATAACCGGATCTCTCCTGCAGGTGAATGGTTGCTTGATAATTTCTTTCTGATTGAAGAACAAATTTATACCGGTAAAAAGCATTTGCCAAAAGGTTACAGCAAGGGTTTACCCCAGCTCGCCAAAGGAAAATCGACTGGTTTACCAAGGGTGTATGATATCGCTGTAGAAATAATTTCCCATAGTGACGGTCATGTTGATATGAATAGCCTGTTAGGTTTTGTAAAAGCTTATCAGGAAACAACCTATTTAAAACTAGGTGAGCTATGGGCAATTCCTATTATGCTAAGGCTGGCGCTGATAGAAAACCTGAGAAGGCTTTCCATCCAGATTGCCATTAGCTTCAACAATAAAGTACTTGCAGGTGAATGGGCTGATAAAATGCTGGAAGCAGTTGAAAAGGCACCAAGGGATCTGGTACTTGAAATTGCTGATATGGCAAGATCGGAACCACCAATGGATTGTTCTTTTGTATCGGAATTGACTAGACGGTTGCAGGAAAAGGGAAGTTCGGTAAGCTTGCCACTTAATTGGATTGAGCAAACCCTGTCAGAAAGTGGTGGTTCTGTAAGCGAAATGGTACAAGAAGAAAATCAAAAGCAAGCGGCCGACCAGGTGTCTATCAGCAATAGCATCAACGGCCTCCGCTTCTTAAGCACTACCGATTGGCGTGATTTCGTGGAAAAAACCAGTATAGTAGAACAGGTACTGCGCAATGATATTGATGGTTTGTATGCCGAAATGGATTTCAATACCAGGGATAACTATCGGCATGTAGTGGAAAAAGTAGCCAAAAATAGTGAGTTAGCCGAAAATAAAATTGCCGAGATGGCTATCAAATTGGCAAAAGAAAACAATGAACAAGGAGGAAAGGAGCGCTTATCTCATGTTGGCTACTACCTTACCTGCAAAGGTCTTAAACAGCTTGAAAAAAGGGCAAAAGTAAAAATTTCCAAATTGGATCATTGCAGAAAGGCAACGAATAAGGCCCCTTTGTTTTCCTACCTGGGAGTTATTTTGATATTAACAGCTATTTTTTCATGGGGGCTTATTGCAAAAGCTTATAACGATGGACTGGGAAAAACAACGCTCATATTATTGAGCCTGCTAATTTTTATTGCAACCAGTCGCCTCGCCATTTCATTGGTTAACTGGTTGGTTACCATTTTGGCAAAGCCAAATTTATTGCCCCGTATGGATTTTTCAAAAGGTATTCCACACCAATACCGCACGCTGGTGGTAACCCCCACCATAATCGGCAGTTTAGCAAACATCGAAGATTTATTGGAAGGGCTGGAAGTTAGGTTCTTAGCGAACCGTGATGTTAACTTATATTATGCCCTGCTAACTGATTTTAGTGACGCCAGTACCGAAACGCTACCCGAAGACGAGCTGTTGCTACAAACTGTGAAACAAAAAATTATCGACTTAAATAAAAAATACGACCGGCTAAACCTTGATACGTTCTTTCTTTTTCACCGGCCAAGGAGATGGAACCCCCATGATAAAATATGGATGGGCTACGAGAGAAAAAGGGGCAAACTGGCTGAATTGAATAAGGTTTTGATGGGTGCTGAAAATGAATATTTTTCGCTTATCGTGGGGGATAAAGCGACATATTCGGGTGTAAATTATGTAATAACACTGGATACCGATACGCATTTGCCAAGAGAAACCGCCTGGAAAATGGTGGCCACAATGGCACATCCGTTGAACCGTGCATTGTACAATGCAAGAAAAGGGCGGGTTACAGAAGGCTATGCCATTTTGCAACCAAGGGTTTCCAATAGTTTGCCCGTTAGCAATAGTTCCATTTACGCCCGCATACATGGTAATGAGCCGGGCACCGATCCCTACACAAGGGCTACTTCCGATGTGTACCAGGATTTGTTTAATGAAGGATCATTTATTGGAAAAGGAATTTATGACGTAAAAGCGTTTGAGCTGGCACTGGAAAATAAGTTGCCTGCCAATCGCATTCTGAGTCATGATTTACTGGAAGGTTGTTATGGTAGATCCGCCTTGATTTCCGACGTACAGTTGTACGAAGAATATCCTTCTAAATACCTCACTGATATGAACAGAAGGCATCGCTGGATCAGGGGCGACTGGCAAATTGCCATTTGGATTTTACCTTTCGTGCCAGCCGTGCCAAAAGGATTTACCCGAAACCCTATTACTCTTTTTAGCCGCTGGAAAATATTTGATAATATCCGCCGCAGTTTAGTTCCTGTATCCTTATTTCTTCTGTTCATTTTTGGCTGGTTATTTTCACCAGTACCCTGGTTTTGGACCTTAGCTGTTACGCTCATCATCGTGGTACCATCGGTTGTAAACTTTATTTGGGAATTGATTTGGAAACCCGAAGACGTAATTTTTAACCAGCATCTTGTTTATTCCATTAAATCGGCCAGTAATCATTTTTTGCAACACCTGCTGGATTTGATCTGCCTTCCCTTCGAAGTATTTTCAAACATAGATGCCATTCTTCGTACGCTCGCTAGAATTACCATTACACAAAAAAACCTGCTGCAATGGAATCCTTTTAGTCACCGTTCCCAAAATAAAGAAAGCATTGATGCAATCTTTTTTAAGATGGGCTTTGCGCCATTTTTTGCAATTGGATTATTTGCTTTTCTGATCGTAGAAAAATCTATCATTACTTTGATGGTAGCGCTTCCAATTTTGATTTTGTGGACTTTTGCGCCACTGATTGTATGGCGGGTGAGCAAGCCGGGTATCACAAAGCGATCCGAATTATCGCTCAGTGATAATCTATACTTACGAAGACTGGCCAGAAAGATCTGGACATTTTTTGAAAAATTTGTAGGTGATGAAGACAACTGGCTTCCCCCGGATAATTATCAGGAAGAACCCATTGATAAAATTGCCCATCGCACATCACCCACCAATATTGGCATGGCGCTATTGTGTAATTTAACGGCCTTCGACTTTGGCTATATTGGCTCCAGGCAATTGATTGAGCGTACTGGAAATACCCTTAACACCCTTTTCCGGATGGAGCGCTTCCGGGGTCATTTATACAATTGGTACGATACCCGAAGTTTGGTACCACTTGCACCAAGGTATGTTTCTACGGTAGACAGCGGGAATTTTGCCGGTCATCTTATTGTGCTAAAACAAGGGCTGTTGGCCATACCCGATAAAAAAATAATAGCCCGCTCTATATTTGAAGGCGTGGCTGACACTGTCGGCTTATTAAGAGAAATTTATTCGGATGCTGAATTGTTAATCCTTTTTCAGGCAGAATTGAAGCGAATGGTTGAAACGGAGCCAGATAGCTTGCTACATATTAAAGAAGAGCTTGACAGTCTGGAAATGTTGTTTGCCAGGGTGCAGGAAGCATTGCACCCGGCAAGCTCAACCGATGGTGAACTGTGGTCGCATAAAATCAGCTCACAGATACAATTGGCGAAGTACGAATTGGTAGTAATGGTTCCATGGATACTGTTACCAGCCGCCCCTGAAAAGTTCGGACATCTGTTGCACATGATACCCGCTATCCCAACAACAAGGGATTTGGCAAAAATTGAAGAAACATTGCTACATGATATTGTAAGCTGTTATTCAATTGATAACAGCGCAAGTGACAATGATTGGCTCCAAAATTTCAGAAACAGCATTGCAGATTCGGGACGGAGGGCAAAAGAGCTGTTGCTTACAATAGAGCAACTGACGGAAAAATGTACTGAATTAACCGAAATAGAATACGATTTCTTATACGACCGTTCCCAACATTTGTTATCGATTGGATACAATGTAGATGACCAACGAAGAGATAATAGTTATTATGATCTGCTGGCATCGGAAGCAAGGTTGACTACATTTGTGGCAATAGCACAAGGGAAATTGCCACAGGAAAGCTGGTTTGCACTGGGCCGGCAACTCACAAAAATGGGTAATACGCCCATCCTGTTATCATGGAGCGGCTCTATGTTTGAATACCTGATGCCACTACTCGTAATGCCCACTTACGACAATACTTTATTGGACCAAACCAACCGCACAGTTGTTCAAAAGCAAATAGAATATGGTAAAAAAAGGGGTGTTCCATGGGGTATTTCGGAGTCGGGGTATAATATGGTAGATACCAGCCTCAACTACCAGTACCGTGCATTTGGAGTTCCCGGACTTGGGCTAAAAAGGGGCTTGAGCGAGGACCTTGTTATTTCTCCCTATTCTTCCATCATGGCTTTAATGGTGGCACCGGATGATGCATTCAACAATCTGCAGGAATTGAGAGAAGCGGGCTTTGAAAGTAAATACGGATTTTATGAGGCCATCGATTATACCCCATCCCGTTTACCCCGGAAGCAAATGCATGCCATTGTAAGATCCTTTATGGCGCATCACCAGGGAATGAGTTTTCTGTCGCTTTCGTACCTGTTGCTTGATAAACCTATGCAGCAACGTTTTGAAGCGGATGTAGAGATCAAAGCCACCCTGCTGTTGTTACAGGAAAAAGTACCAAGAGTGTCTACTTTCTACTCACCAGTGGTGCATGCAGAAGATATCAGTGCGGTGCCGTTTACAGATACCTCTATGCGGGTGATCACAACGCCCAACACCGCTATACCCGAAGTGGAATTGTTATCCAATGGCCGCTATCATGCCATGGTAACCAACTCAGGCGGCGGTTACAGCCGCTGGAAGAATATTGCCATCACCCGCTGGCGGGAAGATAGCACCTGCGATAACTGGGGAACTTTCTGTTATATCCGTGATCTTGAAACCAATGCCTTCTGGTCTACGGCCTATCAGCCTACACAGCAGCAGGCGCAAAATTATGAGGCAGTTTTTACACAGGGGCGGGCGGAGTTCAGGCGCCGGGATTTGTCGCTGGATACACATACCGAAATTGTAGTTTCTCCGGAGGATGACATTGAATTAAGAAGGGTGCATATTACCAACCGGGCAAGAAAAAGAAGAATCATCGAACTTACCAGTTATGCTGAAGTGGTAATGGCTTCGCCCTTGGCAGATGAGATACACCCGGCATTTAGTAACCTTTTTGTGCAAACAGAAATCAACCAGCAGCGGCATGCAATTTTATGCACCCGCAGGCCACGTTCACAGGATGAGCGCAACCCCTGGATGTTTCATCTAATGAAAGTACACGATGCCCAGATAACACAGATTTCTTACGAAACCAGCCGGGCCACTTTTATTGGAAGAGGCAATAGCATTTATCAACCTTTAGCTATGAGCCAGGCCGAACCCTTGTCAAATACGTCCGGCTCCGTGCTTGATCCGGTGGTTGCCATTCAATACCGCATCATTATTGAACCCGGCGAAACTGCCACTGTTGATATGATCATTGGTATTGCAGACACCAAAGAGATATGCAATAGCCTGGTAGAAAAATATCAGGATCGCCAGCTTACAAAAAGGGTGCTGGAACTGGCGTGGACGCATAGTTTACTCATACTTCGCCAGATCAATGTTTCAGAAGCGGATGCTCAGTTATACTCCCGCCTGGCGGCTTCGGTTATTTATATAAATCCATCTCTGAGAGCAGACTCATCCGTCATCAGTAAAAACCGCCGGGGGCAATCGGGCCTTTGGGGATATTCTATTTCCGGCGATTTGCCAATTGTGCTTTTATTGATAGAGTCTGCTGCTAATATCAACCTGGTAAAACAGTTGATACAGGCACACGCCTACTGGCGTATCAAAGGAATCAGCGTAGATCTTGTAATATGGAATGAAGACAGGGGCGGCTACCGCCAGGACCTGCACAACCAAATACTGGGGTTGATTACACCTTCTATGAACAGCGATGTAAAAGACCAGCCGGGTGGAATATTTATCCGCACGGCCGATCAAATTTCTTATGAAGACCGGGTGCTGTTTCAATCGGTTGCCCACATCGTACTTTCCGATCAGTTGGGCTCACTGGAAGAACAGATCAATCGCCGTACAAAAACAAAATCAACCATTCCTTATTTTAATCCTACTAAATTTCATTCCTCCGTATTTACCCAGGTGGCGGAACCTACAGGCCTTTTGTTCAACAATGGCCTGGGTGGATTTTCACCCGACGGTAAAGAATATGTGATCACGACGGCACCCGGACAATCAACACCGGCACCCTGGATCAATGTGATTGCCAACCCCTATTTTGGATCCATTGTTTCTGAATGCGGGCAATCGTATACCTGGACGGAAAACGCTCATGAATTTAGATTAACACCCTGGAATAACGATCCCATCAATGATCTAAAGGGCGAAGCATTTTATTTAAGGGATGAAGAGAGCGGTCGCTTTTGGTCGCCTGTGCCGTTGCCTTGTCGTGGAAAATCGCCTTACATTACAAGACATGGTTTTGGGTATAGTATTTTTGAACACAGCGAAGATGGCATTGAATCTTCTATGAGCACATTCGTCGATATTGAAGCGCCGGTAAAATTCATCGTTTTAAAACTGCGCAATAATTCCGGCCGAATGCGCCGGGTTTCTGCAACCGGTTATGTAGAATGGATATTGGGAGATCTGCGGTCAAAAACACAAATGCACATCGCTACCGAACTGGAAACACGGAGCGGTGCTATCCTTGCCACCAATGCCTATAATACAGAATTTGGTGACCGGGTTGCATTTTTTGATGTGGATGATTTCAATAAATCCTTTACAACCGACCGATCAGAATTTATAGGCCGCAACGGTACCATGAGTAATCCTGAAGCCATGAAAAAAGCGAAGTTATCGGGGCGTCAGGGTGCCGGTCTTGACCCGTGTGCGGCTTTGCAGGTGGTGTTTGAAATGGGCGAAGAAGAAGAAAAGGAAATTGTTTTTCGCCTGGGATCGGGTAAAAACCTGCAGCATGCCAATACATTGATCCAACAGTTTGCTGGTGTAGCTGCTGCCCGCAACGCATTGAAAGCAGTGAACCAGTTTTGGTCCGATACGCTCGGAAAAGTGCAAATAGAAACCCCCGACCTGGCAATCAATATTTTAGCCAACGGATGGCTTACTTATCAAACAATTGCCTGCCGTATGTGGGCCCGCAGTGGATTTTACCAGTCCGGCGGCGCATTTGGTTTTAGAGACCAGTTGCAGGATAGCCTGTCGCTGATGCATTCCAGTCCGGCACTGGTTAAAGAGCAGATTTTGTTGTGTGCATCCCGCCAGTTTCGTGAAGGTGATGTGCAGCACTGGTGGCATCCACCGGTAAACCGGGGGGTTAGAACCACCTGTTCAGATGATTATTTGTGGCTGCCTTTTGCCACCAGCCGCTATGTAATTAGTACTGGTGATCAGTCCATACTGGATGAGCCCGTTCACTTTATAGAAGGCCGCCTTTTAAATGCCGGCGAAGAATCGTTTTATGATCTGCCGGCTCAAACGCATGAAACTGCCGGTTTATATGCCCATTGTAAAATCGCCATTCAACATGCTTTAAAGTTTGGCGTAAACGGTTTGCCGCTAATGGGCTCCGGCGACTGGAACGATGGGATGGATAAAGTAGGCATGCATGGAAAAGGCGAAAGCGTATGGCTGGCCTTTTTTCTTTACGATGTATTGAAACGTTTTGCAGCAGTAGCGAGTATAAAACAGGATGAAGCCTTTATCATCACTTGCACAGCGCAGGCCGAAATACTAAGGGCAAATATTGAAAAAAATACCTGGGATGGTGCCTGGTACCGGCGTGCCTATTTTGATGACGGCACACCGCTGGGGTCATCACAAAATGAAGAATGTAAAATTGATTCCATTGCACAAAGCTGGTCGGTATTGTCAAAAGCCGGCCAGAGCGAACGCACGGTTACTGCCATGCAGTCGGCAGATGAACAACTGGTGCGTAGAGATACTAAGATCATCCAGCTTTTTGATCCGCCATTTGATAAATCGGATTTAAACCCTGGCTACATCAAAGGCTATGTGCCCGGTGTAAGAGAAAACGGCGGACAATATACCCATGCCGCAATATGGCTGGTAATGGCTTTTGCGGCCATGGGCAACAGGCAAAAAACATGGGAGCTATTGCAACTCATCAATCCCCTCAATCATGCAAAGGATGCCGAGCTGATGAATGAATACAAGGTGGAACCCTATGTGGTAGCCGCCGATGTATATAGCGAAAAATTGAATAAGGGGCGTGGTGGCTGGACCTGGTACACCGGTTCTGCCGGCTGGATGTACCAGCTTATCCTGGAATCGTTTATCGGTTTAAAAAAGGAAGGCCATCATTTGCATTTTAATCCCTGTATTCCTGCGGACTGGCCAACTGTAAAAATCAGGTATGTGTTTGAAACATCTGTGTACAATGTAGCGTATCGGCAAGTCCAAAGCGGAGCGCCCGTTTCCACTACATTGGTATTGGATGGAATAGAGCAACCCGGTGAAAGCATCCTAATGCAGAATGATGGATTAGAGCATACGTTGATTGTGAGGCTGGGTGTTTAGTGAACCTTTGTATTTGTAATATTTTGCTCCGGCATTAATCGTATAGGATTGAAGCCGGAGCTTTTTATTGGGAGGGTAGATTTGAAAAGGGTGCAGGCTGCAGCGGGTTGGGTGCAACCCTTACTTTCACATCTATCATTCGATTGATTCTCTACAACGCCTTGCAATTATACACGACCACTCTTCAAATTATTTTATTCCAGGCAACCTCTCTTTTGCTTGGCAATGAGCGTGGCAAGGACGTTGCGTTGCAAATTGAAAAGAGCTACCCCAAAGGGTATCTTTAAACAACAATTTTGTAAAGATGCAGGAAGTGGATTCAATAGGGTCAGTTAGCAAACGGGATAGGCGCAACGTCTACAGCCACGCTCATTGCTCGTTGGGAGAAGTTGCTTGAAATTGAACTATTTTTAGTGTGGCTTTATGTATTTGACAATCCTTTTTGCAAAGTAAGCTTATTACGAAATGGATGACAAAACAAAAACGAATCGGCTTGTTTCCGGGGTGGAATAACATTATGACTAGACAAAAGCATGTGCTTACAGCCCCGTTTGCATTAAATTGGAAAACTGGGAAAATTAAAAGGGATTTAAAATCTTTTATAGATGTTTGTAAAATATTTGAAGCTAAATGAGAGAAAACCAATACATAGATAAAAAAAGGTTAGATACAGTTATTGGGAAAACGGCTGATTGGAAAGAACTAGCAAAAGATTGTGTTTGTTTTGCAAATAGTAGGGGAGGAGTTATACAAATTGGAATTGCTGATGGAGATTTATTGCCTCCTGCAAAATTAAAAAATTGATACTGATTTACCATTCAGGATAAAAAAGAAAATCGCGGAAAACTCTGTTAATGTTGGTGTTAATGCAATTGTTAAGTTAGCAGAAAATGGAGGTGAATTTATAGAACTAGAAATTTTATTTAGTTCATCAACAATTGCAGCTACAACTGATGGCAAGTATTATTATAGAAGCGATGACACTTGCGTTCCTCTTTTGCCCGATGAACTCTCTCGTTTGTTTACTGATAAGCCTTCATTTATTTGGGAAACCAGAAAAACAAGAATTCCCATTTCAGAAATTGACACATCAAAATTTTTTAAATTTAAACAAGATGTAAAAGATTCTACCAGATCATCTGCCAATGTAAAGCAAAAAGATGATGATGAATTATTAGACCACTATTTTTTTGCGGAGGATGGCTTTCTCACAAATCTTGGTGTGCTTTGGCTTGGTAAAAGAAACGACAGAGCCAAATTGCTCTATGCTCCAACTATTCATTTTTTAAAATTTGATGAAAGAGAGCAAAAAGTTAATAAACTACTTTGGGAAGACCATTCTCTTAATCCTAAAGAATTAATTGAAGCTATATGGACCGAAATACCGGATTGGAAAGAAGGCATTGATGTTGCAGATGGCATGTTCAGAAAATTTGTACCTAATTATGAAGAGGAAGTTATTCGCGAACTAATGGCAAATGCTTTGGTACATCGACCCTATACTACTCGAGGGGATATATTTATAAATCTTTATCACGACCGTTTGGAAGTTGTAAACCCAGGACTATTCCCTATTGGTGTAACTGCAACCAATGTTTTACATAAAAACGTTAGGCGTAACCCCTATTTGACTCAAGTGTTTTACGATTTGCATTTAATGGATAAAGAAGGTTCGGGAATTGACAAAATGTATCAAGTTTTATTATCTAATGCAAAACATATCCCAATCCCCTATCAAGGCGATGATTTTGTGAAATTTACAATCAACAAACGCATCTCTAAAACCGAAATTGTTTCTTTAATCAATAGAGCCAATGCTGAGTTTGCTCTTAATTCAAAAGAATTAATTTCACTTGGATTAATAGCACAACACAACTCCGTTTCTGCAATACAATTTTCTAAGGAGTTAAATTTGCCCGATACTCCCAACGTTGTGGCTAATTGGCTTGGTAGGTTAGTTGATTTGAACTTGATTATTCTAAAAGGGAAAACTAAAGGAACTGAATACTTAGTTAATCCCGCCTTTCTGAAAAAAATAAATTTTAAGGGCAAAACAAACTTAAAACGAATTGAAAACCACCGATTAGAGGAGTTGATTTATCAAGATGTAAACATTTATGGCCCAACTGCAATAAGAGATATTCATATTAGAATTGGGAAGGAAATCTCTAAAAATGTAATTCAAAAAGCCTTAAAAGCGATGTGTTTAAAATTAGTTTTAGATAGTGAAGGAGTATTAAAAGGAACTAAATATTTTATACGCCAAAATGGGTGAAATAAATGCCCTTTTTTACACAAAATGTTGATTGAAAATGTTTATATAACAATAAAGCACTGTAAATCAAAGATTTATTTTAGTAAAAAGCGTATGAAATAAACGCCCTAAACTCTATAAAAGCGTATAAAAAAGTATAAAGAGCAACAAAAAAGGATTTAAACGATACCGATAAAAAGCAAAATAATTGAATTGATTTAGGCTGGAAAAAAACTGCCTAAATAATTTATCTATAAACTTTTTGCAGACGAAAAAGAGTATTTCTTTTTTGGAATGGAAGAAAAGTACATGGAATCAATATTGCCCTGCCTTTCCATAGCTATGGGCACATTGGCGAGCAAGGAAAAGAAAGTGCCTATACTATTGAACGTTAGTAGGATTGGTAACTATTTCATACAAAGTCAGGATCATAAAAACAACAAAAATCTTAACCAATATAATTTACTTTGCAGGGCTGATTGTTGCAAGGATTTTTGACTTTGGTAATTTTCAATTTTATTATGGAGTTGTATTTTTAATCATTTAAATCATTTTCATCGCTGCTGAGTAAATTATTGCAAACAGGGCAATTCCGCATGAGGCAGTACTTATAAAAAAGGACCAGCCCTTTACCTTGAAAGATTTGCTTTTAGTAATTCCTTTTACAATTGTCGTAATGGTTGGTAGTAATCTTTTATTCAGGTTGTTTAGTATAAAATATTTAGTTATATATATTTCAATTTAGGTTCTTTCCGCTGCAATTCAATATTCAATAAACAACGGGAAAAGTACTGCGACATGGTTAATTGATAAGAACAAACTTTTCATTAATGACCTGTTTGTAAAGACTTATGATTTGGAAACATTAAAAAGTATACACTTTGATTTCTTATACCAAACTTATATAGCAGAGTTTCCGACACAAAAGAATTACCATTAAAGAGGAAGATTTTAAGCCGGATGACTTAAATAATTTCATTACAATTATGATAATAAAAAGTTACGGCAATCTGGCGTTTTCTGACAATATCATAATTGAAATAGTTTGCGCTAATAACTAATACCTCCTCTGTAGTGAAAGGCTGTTAAAGTAATATTAGTTACACGAGCCTGACAAAAAAGAAATCCTTATTTTTTAATATGGTGTTATGAAAGTGGCCGTTGCTATTGCGAAAGAGGTGGTGATTATTTGGTGAGTGTTACTATTTTTAACCAGTGTATTCACTAACAAAGGCGGCGAGTCCTAAGAACAATTCGTTTAATGAACTAATTATCAAAAATCAGATTTATGACCATGCAAAACAAAAGACTTATCGGTATTTTACTTTCAGCGGCAATGCTATTACTGATACCACTTGTAGCAATGCAGTTTACAAATGAAGTAAGCTGGACGCTTTTTGATTTTATAGTGATGGGTGTATTGTTGTTTGGTACCGGCCTCTTGTGTGAGCTTGTATTAAGGAAGGTGAAAAATACCCGGAGCCGAATCCTTATCTGCGGTATCGTATTGCCAGCATTCTTCCTGATTTGGGTAGAACTTGCAGTTGGCATTTTTGGAAGCCCATTTGCCGGGTCTTAAGAAAGTAAAATTATATACCACAGGATTAACACATCCCCTGTAATAACCTGGATAGTTTATATAAGTGTTTTTGCTATCGGCGTATTCAGTGTATGGTTGATTTACCCTGTTCCGGAACTTATTTTTTTGTTGCTTTCGCTGATCAACCTCGACCGGGTAAAAACGACTGTTTAGCAATAATTTCGGCTGCCCAATTTGGCTAGTGGTGAAGATTATTTCCGCCATTGTTGCTTTCAGGTGTACTTTGGGCGTGAGTGACTTTTGAATATAATTGACCGGGTATTAAAAAAGATCATCACCTGAATTAAATATAACCGTTGCGATTGCTCATGCATGTCAACCTTATGCGGTTGTTTAGATAACCACCCGCATTCATTAAATTTGCCAGTCTATCAAAAGTATAACAACGATATGATACTCTACATAAAAAACATGGTTTGCAACAGATGTAAATTGGCTGTAAAACAACAGCTAGAGCATGAAGGTATAGCGCCGCTGTTTATTAATTTAGGCGAAGTGACAATTAAAGAAGAATTATCGAAAGCCCGGTTATCGAAACTGAACACGGCATTAAAATCTTTAGGCTTCGAATTGATTGATAACAAAAAAAGTAAGACCACTGAAAAAATGAAAAATATCATTATAACATTGGTACACCATGCTGACCACGACATCAAAACAAATCTTTCTACTTTAATTACTTCACAAATACACCAGGATTATAATTATTTAAGCAACCTTTTTTCAGCGGTTGAAGGCACCACCATTGAAAAATACTTTATTGCCCAACGCATTGAAAGAGTAAAAGAATTAATCGTTTATGATGAACTCACTTTATCTGAAATTGCTTTCCAGGAGGGCTATAGCAGCGTTGCCTATTTATCTAACCAATTCAAAAAAATTACAGGCTTCACACCCGGTTATTTTAAATCGCTTAAAGAGTTAAAACGTAAGAATATCGACCAACTGTAAATCTTACAATTCTTATGCAAAATTCCACAATAGCCGCCGTAATTATCCAAAGTACTTTTGTGTCAAAATAATAAACGATGACACATATCTATAAACTTACAGGCATGACCTGCGGCAGTTGCGAAGCAAAAGTAAAAAGCAGTTTGTTGCAACTGCCGAATGTTACTGAAGTGCAAGTTTCAAAAGATAGCCAAACCGCCATCATAACAATGGATAAACATATTGCCCTGTCTGCTTTTCAAAATGCGTTGGATAAAAAATATGCTATTGCAGAAATTGAACACAAGGAACCAGCAACCCCCACTGTTACCGCAGAGGAGTTACAGAAAGAGAACTGGTTTTCCACTTACAAACCTATCTTACTGATTTTTGGTTATATCACAGCTATTTCATTGATTGCAGCTACACATCAAAATACTTTCCATGGGATGCAAGCTATGAATGTTTTTATGGCAGGGTTTTTTCTTACATTCTCCTTCTTTAAAATGCTCGACCTGAGAGGGTTTGGAGATAGTTACCGCATGTATGATATTGTGGCAAAAAAAATACCGGTATGGGGTTTTATTTATCCTTTTGTTGAATTGAGTTTGGGCATTGCTTATGCAACCAATTTTCAGCCAGTGGCTACAAATATTATCACGCTACTTGTAATGTCAGTAAGTATTATTGGGGTGTTGCAAAGTGTATTAAACAAGCGAAAAATTAAGTGTGCCTGTTTGGGAGCAGTATTTAATTTGCCGATGAGTTCGATAACAATTATTGAAGATGCATTGATGATTGTAATGAGTGCAATAATGCTGTTGACTATGCTTTTATAAGTGTGATAAAATCAATAGGGCATGATTTGATTTACAGAATTAGGTACATTATTTGCAAACAAAGGAAAGTTTCAGCTTTTTATTGACAGCCTTTACCTATACTTCAAATTTTCCATAAGCAACCATACAAATTAAACGCAGTATTTCAGTTCAATAAAATTGTTTTATGTTTGAACTTCTTTTATGAAAAAAGCAGTAGTCATATTATTAATGTTCATCTACGGTTCCGCTACTATGGGAGCTACGGTACACCTGCACTACTGCATGAATGAAATGGTGGGCTGGAGTTTATTGCACAATGATGATGGAAAATGCGGCAAATGCGGCATGGAGGAACAGGATAAAGAGGGATGTTGCAAAGACGAACAAAAGCAATTCAAACTAAACACAGACCATCCAAATGCGGAGTTAACAGCATTTTTGACGATGGTGACAACTCCGGCTATCGTAACTGAGTTTCCAAATTTTAATGCTCAACCGCTTCTGTCAACAACAGGAGAGTATCCCACCTGCCATGCACCGCCAGATATTGGCAACATAAGGCTGCATGTTCTCCATTGCGTTTTTCTTATTTGATTGATTGATTGAAATTGATGTGCCGACACGTTATTGTGTATCGGCTATCGGTGCATCCTGTACCTCATTAGGGCACCTCAAAAAGCCTGTTTTTTTTGTTTGACCTCATCTTTAATTTCTTACAGAGAGGATAAGGAAGGTTTTAAAGATGCCCATCATTTATTAATCATTCAACTAATTTAAAATGAAATCATTTCTTTTATTAATATCCGTATCATTACTGTTTACGGCTACAGCACCGGCACAAATTAAAAATGCCAAAACAACCACCTTAAAAGTGTACGGCAACTGCGGTATGTGCAAAACAACTATTGAAAAAGCCGGCAGCAAAAAAAAACTGTATAAAACCGATTGGAACGAAGAAACAAAAATGGCCACCATTACTTATGATAGCAAAAAATCAAGTGCTGATGAAGTTTTGAAAAACATAGCACTTTCCGGCTATGATAATGTAAACTACCTGGCGCCAGATAATGTGTATAGCAAACTGCATGGCTGCTGCAAATACGACAGAGAGCAAAAAACAGTAGCAGCAACAAATGCAAAATCCATGAATGATGGAGTATCAACAATGCAGGATCACGGAAACCACATGCAGGTGAATACTACAATGAATATGAACGAAGCCAGCCAGTTAAAGGCGGTTTATGATAACTATTTTTCGCTTAAAGATGCGTTGGTAAAAACCGATGGAGCAATGGCTTCTACCAAAGGCGGAGACCTCCTGACTGCACTCAATATGGTAGAAATGGGAAAACTGAATACGGAAGAGCATGCTGTTTGGATGCAGGTAGAAAAAGCTTTAAAAACAGATGCAAAGCACATTAAAGAAAGCAGCGACATCAGTAATCAGCGGGAAAATTTTATAACGCTTTCAAAAATGATGTATGAATTGGTAAAGGCCGGTAAGCCTGCAGAAACAGTTTACTACCAGTTTTGCCCAATGGCTAATGATGGTAAAGGTGCCAACTGGCTGAGTAAAGAAAGTGCAATTAAAAATCCTTATTACGGTTCTCAAATGCTTTCCTGCGGAAAAGTGGTAGAAACTATTAAACACTAAATTTTTTTACGATGAAACACCTATTAATTAGCGCAATTATATTATTATCCTCCACCATAGCAGATGCCCAAATCACCAGGGCAGAATTAACTGCCACAGGCCTTACCTGCTCCATGTGTTCAAAAGCAACTTACAAGCAGTTAACCTCTATACCAGAAGTGGAAAATGTAGAACCCGATTTAAACAAAGCAGCTTTCCTGCTTTATTTTAAAAATGGAAGTACAATTAATGTAGGCGACCTGAAAAAGAAAGTAGAAGATGCCGGGTTTTCGGTAGGAGAACTGGTAGTTGTATTTAACTTTAATAACCAACAGGCAAAAAACAATAGCTCATTTACGCAAGATAACATCACCTATACTTTTATGGATACTAAACCCGGTATGTTAGCCGGAGAAGTAAAAGTGAAAATTCTTGATAAAGGTTTTGTGGTGGAGAAAGAATACAAGAAACTTTCAAAGATGACAAAGCAATATCCAACTTATGCTACCGCCAGCAATAATTCATATCACATTAAAACTTTGTAATATGAAGAAATTGTTTTTTGCTGCAATTATTTTTATTTCATCGGATGTATTTTCTCAGGAGCTGTTTGTGTTTACCGAACCAGCCAGTAATATGCCTGCAAAGTCGCTGGGTTTTAGAGATATGAATGCTTTTATGTTTGAGAAAGATGGCAAACTGAATTACCATAATATGCCTGAACTGATGTGGGGAATTAATAAAAAATGGATGGTGCATTTGCAGGGATTTATCAGTAACCGGCAGGAAGGCGGCTTTGAAACCGAAGGTGGTAGCCTATATGCCAAGTATCGTTTTTTTAGTGAAGATGCCATTAAAAGTCATTTTCGAATGGCGGTGTATGGACGATATAGTCTCAACCGGGCAGATATACATCAACAGGAAATTGAAACGATGGGCCACAACACAGGGTACGAAGCTGGGTTTATTGCTACACAATTATTGCACAAAGTTGCTGTCAGCAGTTCGTTAAGTTATGAAAGGGCGTTAGACAATAAACCGGGTTATAAGTTTCCAACAACAGAAAGTAATAGTGCCATGAATTATACTTTATCTGTGGGTAAACTGATGCTACCTAAAGTGTACACAAATTATAAGCAAACGAATGTAAACCTGATGCTGGAGTTTCTTGGCCAGCGGCTAAACGATAATGGAAAATCGTATCTCGACATTGCCCCATCTGTACAATTCATCATCAATAGCCAGGCACGGATTGATATTGGTTACCGTCAGGAGTTATATTCTACCATGAAACGAACAGCACCAAACGGGGTGGTCGTAAAATTTGAGTACACATTTTTTAATGTTTTTAAATAGTGCTTTCAAGTGAAAAAAATACTGGTAATTATTTTAATAGGTTTTTCAACCTCACTTTTCTCCATCCAACAGATACTGTAAACCTTATTTTGTTTGGCAAGGCTACTTATAAAAAAATGATTCAAAATCTAATATGGGCAACCGGTTATAATGTGGTGGCATTGCCATTGGCAGCCGGGGTTTTGTATAACCAGGAACTTTTATTAAGCCCTGCGGCTGGTGCACCACTAATGACAATCAGCACTGTTGTTGTAGCGATTAATGCAAGTTTGTTGAAAGTAAAAAAATTAAAATAGCAAGATGAAGAAATTGATAATATTGGTTTTCGGATTAGCTTGGTATTCTCTCGTTTCTGCCCAGCAGACTGTTACTTACACCTGCCCCATGCACTCCGAAATACATGCGGCCAAGCCAGGGGATTGCCCAAAGTGTGGAATGACATTGATTAAAGAAAAGCCCAAAGTTGTAAAAAAATCCATGTTTAAAAAAAAGCAGCCTCCAGCGGCTAAGAAAGATACAGTGAGATTAAACCCTGCTATCAGCGAAACAACTATGCAGGTAGAAACGTCGGTAAGTAAAGTGCAGCAACAGGATTTCTATACCTGCCCCATGCACCCGGAAATACATGCTGATAGGCCCGGCAACTGTCCTAAATGCGGGATGAAACTGGTAAAAGAAACAATAAAAAATACTGCTATAAATCATGAAATGATGGAAATGCCAATGGGAAACATTGCCAATGTATCAATGGCAAAGGCAGGTCTATTAAAATCCCTTGTAAACACTACAGCACCCCCTACCGTCCGTTACGATTTGTATGTAAATGATACCATTATAAATTTTACAGGCAAGCCCAAAAGAGCCATTGCAGTAAACGGACAAATCCCCATGCCTACGCTTACATTTACTGAAGGCGACACCGCAGAAATTTATGTTCACAATAACTTACAAGAAGAAACTTCTATGCATTGGCATGGATTGTTTTTACCCAATAAGGAAGATGGTGTACCCAACCTTACCCAAATGCCCATTAAGCCGGGTACTACGCATCTTTACAAATTCCCCATCATCCAGCATGGCACACATTGGTATCATAGCCATACAGGTATGCAGGAACAA
>JBGSMI010000304.1:0-40785 GCA_041740215.1 Ferruginibacter sp. | reverse complement strand
TACAAAAGGGAAGTATTAAAATTGATGATACTGATATTACTAATTACGATCTGTTTTATCTCCGAAGCAAAATTGCGGTAGTGCTACAGGATGTGTTTTTATTCAGCGGATCTGTATACGATAATGTTACTTTAAGAAATGATGAAATTAAGAAAGAACAAGTAGTAGCGGCAGCTAAAATGATAGGAATTCATGATTTTATAATGCAATTGCCGGGTGGTTACAACTACAATGTAATGGAACGAGGAGCAACACTTTCATTGGGACAGCGGCAGTTATTGTCCTTCGTAAGGGCGTTACTCTATGATCCGGCTATTCTTATCTTGGATGAAGCTACATCGTCAGTTGATACCGAGAGTGAACAACTGATACAACATGCCATTGATCGGTTAATTGCCGACAGAACCTCCATAGTAATTGCACACCGGCTTAGCACTATTCGCAAGGCAAACAAAATAATGGTATTGGATAAGGGGGAAATTAAAGAAATTGGCTCGCATGATGAGCTGATGGAACGGAGGGGGTTTTATTACCAATTGCATAAAATGCAGTTTGAAATCCAGGAAAAAATCAGCTTGTAAATAAAAAGGATTCATTTAAGATTGTCGGAAGGGTTGCCAACCTTGTGCAGGTTCTTTTCTGCTAAAATCACTTTAAAAAAGGTTGGCAACCCTCTATTGAGCTGCGACAATTTTAAATACGCTCAATAAAAAGGGAAGCCCAAATGTTTTAGTAAATTGCAGTATGGACTTAGAAAAATACACTCATCCGACAACAGATAACTACTTTTTACATGACGATGCAGGCCGGCTCGATTTGTGGAAAGCCGCAGAGGACAGAAATCTAAGGGAGTCCTTGAAGCTTAGTTATACAGAACGATTTAAGATTATGACAAGATTAATGCGAATCGGAAATATGTTATCCCGTGCAAAAATTACTCACAGGAAAATGACTTAATCAGTATGGATTTAATGGACCAAAGCCTTCTGGATTTCTGGAAATCACTCAACCATTTTGGAGTAAAGTATATTATGGTCGGAGGTGTTGCGGTTAACCTTCACGGTTATTCAAGAACTACGAAGGATATTGATGTATGGATTAACGATACGATAGATAATCGAAAATCGCTCGGTTTGGCACTTAGCCAATTTGGATATGATGAAATTGATTTAGAAGAATTTCAATTCATCCCAGGTTGGACCGACTTTTACATTGGATCTGGTATAGTGTTAGATATTTTAGTAGAGATGGTCGGCATTGAAGGATATACGTTTGATGAATGTTTAAAGATATCGTCCATTGCTGAAATTGAAGATGTGCCAGTTCCGTTTCTGCATATCAACCAATTAATCGCCAATAAAAAGGCCGTCAACCGCCCTAAAGATCAAATAGACGTTATAGAACTTGAAAAAATAGTGATACTTCGCAAAGAAATGGGCTTAGACTAACCTGTCCCCAATAAACTATCCCTCAAATTACCTGTTTTTCATTTTCCAAATAATCTTTATTCTCCTATCTTTGCGCCAAATTTCGGGAAAGATATGGCATCTAATAGCATCAAATCATTACTGGTAGCGGTTTTTAGTACAATTTTGTTGGTTTCATCTTACAGTGTTACCGCACAGCATGAAGAGCCAAAAGCTACCGAAGAGCACGTTACAGAAAAAAAAGAAGGCTTTAATGCCAAAGAAGTAATATTTGAACATATCATGGATGCCCACGAGTTTCATTTTGTAAATTACAAAGGAAGCGACGGCAAATTACACCCGGTTTCTATCCCACTTCCTGTTTTTTTATATTCTCCTCAAAATGGATTTTCAGCTTTTATGTCTTCCGCTTTTGAGCACGGCCACAAAGAAGTAAATGGTTATAAATTAGAAGAAGGCAAAATTATCCCCACTGACAAAAGCGTAAAAGTGTATGACCTTTCGCCAACCCGAAATGTGGTGCAGATGCTACTGGCACTAGCTCTTTTGGTTTGGTTAATGATTAGTGTAGCCAAATCTTATGCGAACGGGCAAGGTGTTACATCTGCTCCAAAAGGAAAACAGAATTTGGTAGAAGTGATGGTGGCATTTGTAAGAGATGAGATTGCCAGACCAAACCTGCGCCACAAAGCCAATAAGTACTTACCGTATTTATTGACGGTTTTCTTTTTCATCTTAATTAATAACATCGTCGGGCTAATCCCCGGCACTGCAAATGTTACCGGAAATATTGCCTTCACTGTTGTGTTGGGTTTAATATCTTTTGTTGTTATCCTTGCCAGTTCCAATTCTCACTATTGGGGGCATATTTTCAATCCGCCGGGCGTACCTGGTTTTGTTAAGCCAATTCTTGTTCTGGTTGAATTTTTAAGTGTCTTCATTAAGCCATTCGCTTTAATAATAAGGTTATTTGCTAATATGGTTGCCGGTCACATCATCATCATTTGTTTGATTTCGCTGATCTTTATTTTTGCGCAAATAAAACCTGCCTTAGGTTTTGTAGCATCTCCCGTTTCAATTGCATTTACTGTTTTTATTTATTTCATTGAGATATTGGTTGCATTTTTACAAGCGTTCATTTTTACAGTACTTACAGCAGTATTCGTAGGTCAGGCATTTGAGGGAGAACATCATCCGGAAGAGGAACACCATGCAATACCAGATGATGCAGTAATCGTTTAATTAGTTTATTTTTTAACCAGTATAAATTCACAATTATGAGTTTTATTTTATTAGATGCGTTAGCAAATGCAGGTGGTGCAGTAGGTGCAGGTCTTGCAGCGGTAGGCGCAGGTATCGGTATCGGTCAGATTGGTAAAGGTGCTGTAGAAGCAATTGCCCGTCAGCCGGAAGCCTCTAATGATATCCGTGCAAACATGATCTTAGCTGCGGCTTTGGTTGAAGGTGCAGCACTGTTCGCCATCATTATCGGATTTCTTGCAATGGTATTGTAACCACCGGTACAAAAAAACACTACTGCATCCAAAGTACAGGACGGAGGATGCGGTATTTTTAATTTTTTCCGAGACTTTTGGGCTACTATTTAACTTCACTGGCTTCGCAGCCGATGGCTATCGATTCTTGTAGTGTATATCAATATTGAACATTACAGAATTTATTTACTTACATTTTTAATTGTATAAAAATGCAACTATTAACACCAGATTTAGGATTATTGATTTGGACACTATTGGCTTTTTTAATTGTGTTCTTTTTATTGAAGAAATTTGCCTGGCCTGCAATTATCAAAGGTCTTTCTGACAGAGAAGAAAATATTGCTAAATCGATCGCATCTGCCGAAAAGGTTAAACTGGAAATGGCTCAGTTAAAAAATGACAACGAAGCATTTTTAATAAAAGCCCGTGAAGAAAGAGGACTACTTTTGAAAGAAGCAAAAGAAACAAAAGATAAATTAATCAGCGATGCAAAGGAAGAGGCAAAGGCAGTTGCGGCTAAAATTGTAGCGGATGCACAAGTTACCATCAATCATCAAAAAATGGCCGCATTGACTGACCTGAAGAATCATGTAGGTCAATTGGTAATAGAAGTGAGTGAGAAAATTTTGCGTCGTGAATTGACTAATAAAGCTGAACAGGAAGTGTACATAAAGAAATTGGCGGACGAAGCAAATATGAATTAATGATTTTGCCAATCCAAAAACTGTCACTTAAGTGATGGCTTTTAATCTGCTTACACCTCAAATTTTTATATTAAATGAATAATCCACGTTTAGCAACCAGATATGCCAAAAGTATCGTTGATTTAGCTGTAGAGCAAAATCAATTAGATGCAGTTTACAGTGACATGAAGTTTATTTTACGTATCTGTAAATCAAATGCGGATTTTGTTGCCGTGCTGCGTAGTCCTATTATCAAGCCTGCTTCAAAGGGAAAAATTATTGAGTCTGTAACAAAGGAAAGGGTCAGTGTACTTACTTCTGCGTTCATAAAGCTATTGGTAACAAAAACACGGGAGATAAATTTACCTGAGATAGCTGCAGCTTTTATTGATCAATACAATTCAATAAATAATATTCATAAAGTAAAGATTACAACGGCTGTTGAAATGAGCGAAACATTAAGGGCTTCCATATTGGAAAAAGTTACCAGTAGCACACCTTCTGGTACAATTGATCTGGAAACTGCCGTGAATGCAGATTTAATTGGTGGGTTTGTTTTGGAAACTGCAGGTAGATTATTGGATGCGAGTATTTTAAGAGATTTAAAAGATGTAAAAAAGCAATTTCTAAACAATGATTATTTACATAAAATAAGGTAATCAACACAGAAGATCGTATAAGCAAAAAGCCACATCCACATGTGGTTTTTTATTTATAAGACTTTCTTCAAACACCATGTTTTTTGAAACGGCGAAGGATGGTAGGTTTTGATCCTGCTGTTTTATTTATATCTGATTTATCTAAAAATTGAACCTTGTAATTTGTATCTGGCGAAAAAGAGCTATTTCTGTTTTATTGAATCTGTTCGACAGAATTTATTGCTGCTGAGCTTTGTTGGAAACAAAAACCCGTGGAGAAGTATTTGCGGGCTAACTTGTTTGGTTCCGACAGGAGTTTTAGTGCATAAGGTAATTTGAAATTTCATATTACCCATTGAATAGTTTAAATGAAATATTTGCCTGTAATTAGGGCACTCTATGTTGTATTTTCTTTTAAAACGGGCTTATTTTTTTGCCATTCTTACAGCCATCCCCTACCTTTGCAGCCTTAAAAGAATGCCCTAGCCTCAAATACTTAAAATTGCATTAATTAAATCTGGAAATCAGAATAGAACTATTGAAATTGAAAAAATCAGGGAATCAAAAAAAATATAAATTCAAATTTTTATGGTAGAAATTAAACCAGATGAGATTTCGGCGATACTCCGTCAGCAGCTCAGTAATTTTAATGCTGGTGCCAGCTTGGAAGAAGTAGGCACGGTATTGCAGGTAGGTGATGGTATTGCACGTGTTTATGGCTTAAATAATGTTCGCAGTGGTGAGTTAGTTGAATTTGATAATGGGGTGAAGGCAATTGCGTTGAACCTTGAGGAAGATAATGTGGGTGTGGTTTTGATGGGAGATAGTGGGGCGATTAAAGAAGGTGATAAAGTAAAACGTACTGGTCAGATTGCTTCCATAAAAGTAGGAGAAGGCATGAGCGGACGTGTTATCAATACATTGGGAGAGCCGATTGACGGAAAAGGTCCAATAGTTGGTGAATTATACGAAATGCCTTTAGAACGTAAAGCACCGGGTGTAATTTTTCGGGAGCCAGTAAAAGAGCCACTTCAAACCGGTATCAAAGCGATTGATGCAATGATTCCTATTGGACGTGGACAAAGGGAATTGGTAATTGGTGATCGTCAAACAGGTAAAACTGCCATTTGTATTGATACCATTATAAATCAAAAAGAATTCTACGAAGCAGGTAAACCTGTGTATTGTATATATGTAGCAATTGGGCAAAAGGCCAGTACAATTGCTGGTATTATGAAAACATTAGAAGAGTATGGAGCAATGGCCTATACAACAATTGTAGCCGCTTCTGCATCTGACCCTGCTCCTTTGCAGTTCTACGCTCCCTTTGCTGGTGCTGCAATTGGTGAGTTTTTCCGTGATACCGGAAGGCCGGCTTTAATTATATATGATGATTTATCAAAACAAGCAGTAGCTTATAGGGAAGTTTCGTTGTTGTTGCGTCGTCCGCCAGGACGTGAAGCTTATCCGGGTGATGTATTCTATTTGCATAGCCGTTTACTAGAAAGAGCGGCTAAAGTTATTGCAAAGGATGACATCGCTCAGCAAATGAATGATTTGCCGGAATCAATCAGACATTTGGTAAAGGGTGGTGGTTCATTAACTGCTTTACCTGTTATTGAAACACAAGCAGGTGACGTATCTGCATATATCCCAACAAATGTAATTTCAATTACAGACGGTCAGATATTTTTGGAAGGTAACTTGTTTAATGCTGGTATACGTCCGGCTATTAACGTTGGTATTTCAGTAAGTCGTGTAGGGGGAAATGCACAAATTAAGTCAATGAAAAAAGTAGCTGGTACTTTAAAACTTGACCAGGCGCTGTATCGTGAACTTGAGGCGTTCTCAAAATTTGGTGGTGATTTGGATGCTGCAACCAAGAACGTGATTGATAAAGGTGCACGTAATGTTGAAATTCTGAAACAATTACAATATGCGCCGATGACGGTTGAAAAGCAGGTTGCGATGATTTATTTAGGTACACAAGGTTTATTGAGAGCCGTAGCTGTAAAAAATGTTAAAGCATTTGAGGAGCACTTCTTGTTAGAACTGGAAAATAAGCATCCTGATATTTTGGCCGAATTCAAGAAAGGAGCTTTGCCTGAAGATGGATTAAAAAAGATGACAGAATTGGCGAAAAGTATCGCAGATCAGTACAAGTAAATTCATCATATTTAAAGGAAACCTTCCCTCAATAGATACAGGGAACGTTTTTTCATTTTTGAGATGGCAAAAATCCCCAAGTGTGAAAAAATTAGTTTTGATACTATAACTAAATTGATAAAAACCTGGAAAAGAGATGGCTTTCCTCAAAAATCTAAACTTATAGCCACGATCATTCTGTCACAGCAATAGATATTTTGATTTGCAATTCTGTCAGTAAATTCAGTAAGGAATGTTTTTTGCGATTTGTTGTAAAAATCTAAAAATTATGACACTCGGTATAATGGCAATTTCTCTGATTTTTATGTTAATCGGCTATTTAGTTCAATCCAGACTAAAAAGCAAATTTAAGCAGTACAGTGGAGTTCCCACTTCCTCTGGATTATGCGGGAAAGAGATAGCAGAAAAGATGTTAAGAGATAATGGAATTTATGACGTACAGGTAGTATCTGTTGCTGGATTTTTATCCGACCACTACGACCCCACAAAAAAAACGATCAATCTTAGTAATGATGTTTATGACGGTAGGAATGTGTCGGCTGCTGCAGTGGCTGCTCATGAGTGCGGTCATGCAGTTCAACACGCTACAGCCTATTCAATGTTAATGCTAAGGAGCAGGCTTGTTCCTATCACACAAATTAGCACCAACTTGTCGCAGTGGGTGATTATTGCGGGTTTAGGTATGATGGGTTTTGGGGGCGGTAACCAAACGATTTTACTAATTGGTATCATTCTTTTTGCAATTTCTACATTATTCTCTTTAGTTACATTACCGGTTGAGTTTGATGCTTCCGCAAGGGCACTCAAATGGTTAAACAACGCAAGTATCACAAGAAAGAAGGAACAAGAAGATGCATCCGATGCATTGAAATGGGCGGCACTTACCTATGTAGTGGCGGCCTTGGCCTCGGTTGCAATGCTTGTATATTACATAATGATTTACACAAGCAGAGATCAGGATTAAAGTATTGGGTATGATACCTGTTAAAATAAAAAGCCCTGATTAACAGGGCTTTTTATTTTACTATAATTTAATTTCTTCATCACTATCATCAAAAAAGTGAAACTCAGTCAAATGATAGTTTGAATTAGAAAGTACTTTTATTTTTTGCTTGTATTTCCAGCTCCACTTTCTTCTTTTTGAAATAAAACCGCTGGTGAGGAAGGTGTACAAAATCGGGTTAACTTGAATTGTTAATCCCTTGTGCTTTTGCATAATAAGATAGCTCAGATTCTTTTCAATTTCATCCTCCAATATTAAAGTTGAAGAAATTTTACCACTGCCATTACAACTTGGACAGATTTCCGAAGTATTAATGTTCATTTCCGGCTTCATACGCTGCCGGGTAATTTGCATCAATCCAAATTTGCTAATCTGAAGAACAGCATGCTTGGCTCTGTCGGAGCGCATGAATTGCTCCATTGCGTCGGCCAACCTTTTTTTATTTTCAATCAATTTCATATCAATGAAATCGACTACAATTATACCGCCTAGATCTCTCAGTCTCAATTGACGGGCAATTTCTTCAGCAGCCTCTAAATTAGTTTCAAGTGCGTTTTGTTCCTGGTTATTGCTTACACTTTTATAACCGCTGTTTACGTCGATTACGTGTAAAGCCTCTGTATGCTCAATAATTAAATAGGCCCCACTTGGCAGATTAACGGTTTTACCAAAAGCTGCTTTTACCTGCTTCGTAATACCAAAACTGTCAAATATTGGTGAGCCATTGTTATAATAAGCAACTATATCAGCCTTTTCAGGTGCTATGCGTTGAATATAATTTTTTGTATCGGCAAAAATGTTTTTGTCGTTTACAACAATCCGGTTAAAGTCTTCATTGAGCAAGTCACGCAGCATGCTATTCGCTTTACCTTGTTCACTTAAAATTTTTGATGGAGGAATTGCAGCTTTTAAATTGGTTTGTATCGTTTTCCATGTTTCAACCAATGAAAGAAGATCTTCGTGCAGTTCAGCAGTATTCTTACCTTCTGCTGCAGTACGAACAATTACGCCAAAATTTTTGGGCTTAACAGATTCAATGATTTTGTGAAGTCTTTTTCTTTCGTCGCTGGAATGGATTTTCCGGGATACGGCGATAATGTCATTGAAGGGGGTGATTACAACAAACCTGCCAGGTAAAGATAATTCACAACTTAAACGAGGTCCTTTTGCTGCAATGGGTTCTTTTAAAATTTGTACCAATACATTCGGCCGCCCACTCAATACTTCAGCAATTTTACCTGTTTTAATAATTTCTGGCTCTACTGGAAATTTCCCAAAATCAAAACCACCTTCAGTATTATCGTTAATAGAAACATTGGTAAATTTAAGAATCGATTTCACGTAGGGACTCAAATCTGTGTAGTGCAAAAATGCATCCTTTTCAAACCCGACATCCACAAAAGCTGCATTCAATCCCGGGATAAGTTTTTTAACTTTTCCCAGATAAAGGTCTCCCACAGCGAAATTTGCATCAGCTTTTTCGTTGTGCAATTCTACCAATTTTTTATCTTCCAAAAGGGCTATTTCAACGCCCTGCGGTGCAGCATTTATAATTAATTCCTTTGTCAAACAATTCACATTTAATTGAGGACCATAACATCACAGAAGGATAACGTACAACAACACATTAAAGTATAGTGTAAAAAAGACTTTAATGCATGCTGAAAAATGTGTGCCGGCCTTGGAAAGCCGGCACTTCATATAAAAAAGAACAACTATTTCTTCTTATGTCGGTTCTTTCTTAAGCGCTTTTTACGTTTGTGAGTTGCAATTTTATGACGTTTTCTTTTTTTACCACAAGGCATACCTAGTCTTTTTGTTGTTAAAAATAATTTTTGATACTGTTTAAACTTAAATTGTCTTTTATATAAATTTCAACTATTCTATTTAAGCATTTTTATCCGCTCGTCTACCTCTTTACTGTAAGCAGGATTATTTACCATCCTTTTGCTTATTTCATACCACTTCAAAGCATTTTCTTTATTACCATTACCAGCATAGGCATCAGCTAACCACGATACAGCTTCGACATTTTCGGGCTGATTCTTAACAACAATCATTAAGCGATCTACAGCTTTGGGATATTGATTAGAAATTACACCCCCAATACCTAAAACCAACTGGGCTTGCATATTCATTGAATCATTTCGAACAACTTGTAAAAGCTGCTGTATCCCTTTCATTGTTTCCTGGGGGTCGCCAGCCATTCCCTTTCCAAAAACATAACAACTTCCTAAACCTACTTTTAAATTCACATTATCAGGATTAAGCGCAATTGCACGTTCAAATAAATCAATGGCTTGCTCTCCTTTCCACCCTCTTATAGCCGCATTTGACTCATTCCGGAGGTCCTCTAACATCATTTGGGCTGCAAAGGTGAGGTTTTTTTCAGAATTTACCAACTTCGCAGACTCGGAAGTGTAAAAAAGGTGTAACTCATGCTCATGCAATGAGTCATCCCAAAAGGTAGCTAGTTGATTGTAGACTTTTATTTGTTGTTCGTTTACATTTCCCCTTGAAACGCTGTTCTCCAGTTTATTGACATAATCTAATTGGGGAACGCTAAGTTTCTTCTTTGCTTCTGAAATATAACTAACAATATTAAATGCTGGCGCAGAAGGCTTATCAGCAGTTATGGTTGAAGCGGGATCTTTTTTGGCAACGGTTTTACCAAAAAATAAAAGAGAGAATAATAATAGCAGACCTCCGCCAAATAGAATCAATTGCTGTTTTTTCACACAAAAAATTTTGAGGCGTAAAGGTAAGTTATTGCGGTGTGTCTTTCTCCGGTAACTTTTTGTTTTTAACTTCCTGTACAAATTCTTTTGCCGGCTTAAACGCAGGGATATAGTGCTCTGGAATTTCTACTGCTGTATTTTTTTTGATATTTCTACCAATTTTGGCTGCTCTTTTCTTTGTAATAAAGCTCCCAAATCCTCGGATATAGATATTTTCGCCTGCTATAAGCGATTGCTTGATTTCTTTGAACATAGTCTCCAACGTAAACATTACATCCACTTTTGGAATACCAGTTTTATCTGAAATTTCAGTAATTAAATCTGCTTTTCTCATTGTTAAATAATTTTATTGTTTATCGGAATGGAAAAATAATAAATTAAATTGAAAAATACAATATTATGTACTGATAATCAGATAGTAAGATTAAAGTTAGCTTCAAATACCGATTTAATCTATTTAAAACTGGCGAACAAAATGCTCTAGTTGCTTTAAAAGAAAAATCATACTACTACTAATTTTACTGACATTTGAAGACTGATGAAAGTTGTTGACCAAAAAAAAAACTTTGTAGCAAAGCTAATAAAGTGGAATAAAAATGAAAATTTCAGAGAAATGCCCTGGAAAGGTGAAAAGGATCCTTACAAAATCTGGCTTAGTGAAATTATTCTGCAGCAAACAAGGGTTGATCAGGGATTGGCGTATTACAATAAGTTTGTAAAAAGGTTTCCCACTGTAAGAGATCTTGCCCGGGCTCCGGAAATTAAGGTTTTTAAACTTTGGGAAGGGTTGGGATATTACACCAGGTGCAAAAACCTGATTGCTACGGCAAGGCATATTCATGGAAATTTGAAAGGTCAATTTCCAACTCAATATGAAGAGATATTGGCTTTAAAAGGTATAGGACCATATACCGCTGCGGCTATAGGATCATTCGCCTTCAACCTGCCATATGCAGTAATAGACGGAAATGTTTTCAGGGTTTTATCCAGATACTTTGGAATTGAGGTTCCCATTGATAGTACAGAGGGGAAAAGACTATTCAGCACTTTGGCCAATGAATTACTGGATAAAAAGCAGCCCGGTATTTACAACCAATCGATTATGGATTTTGGCGCCATCATTTGTAAACCAAAATTGCCTTTGTGTGAAAATTGTGTTTTGAAAGAACATTGTACTGCTTTTTTAAAGGAAATGGTTCAACTATTACCAATAAAGGAGAAATCAGTAACAAAAACAACCAGATGGTTTTATTATCTGGTAATTGAAGTGGATGATGAAGTTTTTGTTAGAAAGCGAGGAATTAAAGATATCTGGGAAAACTTGTATGAGTTTTTCTTGATAGAAACCAAAGATGCCCTTTTACTGGAGAATATGAAAATTGTACAGGAATTAATAGGGAATATAGCTTTTGAGCTGTTACAAATTTCTCCGGTTTACAAGCAATTGTTGACGCATCAAACGATAAGGGGGCAGTTTGTTCGGATAAAAATTAATGACCGAATTGAGCTAAAGGGATATAATATTGTCAAGAAAAAAGCACTGGAAAAGCTGCCTTTCCCGAAATATATCGATAACTATTTAAAAGATAAAAATGTATCTTTAAATTTGTTTTAGCATAAAAGAATTCAACTTTAAAAAGAATTAATCGTTGCAATATGAGAGGCGTAAACAGGGTAATGTTAATTGGAAATCTAGGTAAAGACCCGGATATGCAGTTTTTGGAGGGCAATATTGGGGTAGCTAAATTCTCGTTGGCTACAACAGAAACCTATAAGGACAGAAGTGGTAAGTTGATTTCTCAAACAGAATGGCATACAGTAGTTCTGTGGAGAGGACTAGCTGAATTGGCACAGAAATATTTGCACCGGGGAAGCCTTGTCTATATTGAAGGCCGTTTAAAAACCCGAAGCTGGGAAGATAAAGAGGGTAATAAAAAATTTGCAACCGAGATAGTTGGCGACAATTTAATAATGCTTGATAAACGAAGTGATGGAACTATTGGCGGTTTACCGGGAGAAGGAATGGAAGGGCTGGGGGATATCCCGACAGAAGATGATAGTCCGGAGAGATTACCTTTCTAAAAGAAAAGCAGCGTTTCTGGCAGACCGGCTGAGTATAAATTCACTTACGACAAACAAATATTTTTAATAAAAACTGATAGTTTTGGATCATCATTCTGTTATTGATTATGCAAGTCAATTGCACTTCACTTTACTCGCAATAACGGCCGCAGATTCTGCAGTACTTATTTTTTTAGCTGTAATATTATTCTCTATATCATTTTTGGTAGCCGGATCAGAAGTTGCCTTTTTTTCTCTTACCTACAAGGATATCAACATGCTTAAAACAAAGCAACAGCCTGCTTTTAAGCGCATTGTAACCTTGTTGGAACAGCCCAAGATTTTATTGGGTTCGATGTTAATAGCTAACAGTTTTGTAAACATTGGTATCATTATTATCTCCAATATTTTAATGGATGGGATATTGGAACCCTTTCAATTGGCAGCCTGGATTAATTTCTTAATAAAAGTATTTTCTGTCACCTTCTTGCTGCTACTTTTTGGAGAAGTGTTGCCAAAGGTTTGGGCAACCCATCATAAGATTTGGTTTGCTTCTACGGCATCCTTAATTATAGAAATTTTTAACAGCATCTTTTACAGGTTTAGTAAAAGGCTGGTAGGACTTAGTGATGGCATTGAGCGGAAATTTTCGCCAAACAGCTCATCTATGCTGGACAATAGTCAACTGGATTATGCCATTGATTTGTTACCAGAGAATGAGGCTACCATGGAAGAAAAGCAAATTCTAAAAGGCATCAGAAAATTTAGTGATACAACTGTTAAGCAAATTATGCGAACACGACTTGATGTAAGCGGAATAGACCACAGCAGTTCATTTGAAGACGTGATAAAAAAAGTAGAAGAATTACATTACTCCCGTTTACCGGTTTACAATAATAATCTGGATGAAATGAAGGGAATGCTCCATACAAAAGATTTGTTGCCGCATGTGAATGCTAGTAAAGTTGTAAATTACGATTGGCATAGTTTGATGAGGCCGACGTATTTTGTACATGAGCAAAAACTGATAGAAGATTTATTACAGGAATTCAGGAATCGTAGGATACACTTTGCAGTTGTAGTAGATGAATTTGGAGGCACTTCTGGAATAGTAACCCTGGAAGACATTATGGAGGAAATTATTGGTGACATTCAGGATGAATTTGATGATGAAGAAAGTGCAAATAAAAAAATAGATGATTACACCTACATTTTCGAAGGCAAAACAATGATCAATGATGTTTGTAGAATAATTGGATTGCCAGGTGATACATTCGAAAGAGTGCGTGGCGACAGCGATTCTTTAGCAGGCCTTGTGCTCGAAATAGCCGGCGAATTTCCACAGATAGAAGAAGAAGTGGTGAGTGGTGATTTTACATTTATTCCACTGGCAATTAATAAAAACAGAATTGACAATGTAAAAGTAGTTATCCGCCAAAATATCGTAACTGCATAATACAGTTTCACGTAACAAGACCGTTCTAATTGATTCTTATCATGTATAAAATAGTTGCTTTTACAAATTATTTATTTTTTGTAGTGCTTTTGTCCTTCTCTGGTCCACTTTTCCTTTTATCCTGCAATTCTCCGTACGTTTCAAAAAAAAGGGGCTATTTCAAAATAGAGCTACCACAGCATAGTTACCAGCAATTTGACCGAAAAGGGTTCCCTTACAGTTTTGAATATCCAGTGTATGCTAACATTGTAAAGGACAGTACTTTTTTTGATACCAATCCGGAAAATCCTTATTGGGTCAACATCGATTTTCCCCGGTTTCACAGCAGGATATTCCTGAGCTATAAGATCATTGGGGGTAATGCATTGTATAAAATAAAACAATCTGATGGCTCTTACAAAGATTCGCTGGGCATTAATTATTTTGACAAAATGGTAAATGATGCTTTTACCTTAACCAACAAAAATAATGTGGTATCAAATTCCATTAATGACAGTCTGATTCATACCTTAAATGGAATAAGCGGCATTTTCTTTAAAGTGGGCGGCAATGCAGCTACTTCGAAACAGTTTTTTTTAACGGATACAATTAAAAATTTCATTCGTGGTGCATTGTATTTTGACGTAACCCCCAATGCCGATTCCCTAAAGCCTGTTCAGGATTTTTTACAGGCAGATATGGATCACATCATTAATACGTTTAAGTGGAAGAACCAATAGTTTGAATCTATAAAGTCTTTTATTAAATATTTGATTTCCATTCTTAGTCCCGATATAAATTCAACGCATATATTTTAACGTCTTACTTCAATAAATTATATTAAACTAAAAATAACGTCCGGGTAAGTCCGGCAGAATTTTATAAATTGTAAAGATTATCATTTCTTCAACGTTCAATTTATTTAAAACTGGCTGAGCCTTTGTTAGTATTTTTGCAACCTACATGATTATAATAGATAACAAATTAGTAAGTGACGAAATTATTGAGGAGCAATTTGTATGCGACCTTAATAAATGCAAAGGAGGTTGTTGCGTGGATGGTGATGCCGGAGCTCCGCTTTCAAAGGATGAACTGGAAAACTTAAATGATGTGTACGAAGCGGTACTTCCTTACCTGGATGAAGAAAATAAAAGAGAACTACAGAAACAAGGAAGGTATGTTTACGATAAGGAATTTGGTTGGGTAACACCAACTATAAAAAGTAAAGTGTGTGTTTATGGAATAACGGATAGTAATGGAATTGTAAAATGTGGTATAGAACAAGCTTATAATGATGGTAAGGTAAATTGGAAAAAGCCAATTAGTTGTCATTTGTTTCCTATACGGGTAAAACTGAGCAGGAATAAGCAAACAGAATATGTAAATTATGAACCAAGAGAAGATCTTTGCAGCGCTGCTTGTACACTTGGAAAAAAGTTAAAAGTACCTGTATATATCTTTCTAAAGGATGCCCTACTTAGAAAATACGGAGTTGAATTTTACGAAGCTTTGGATGCTACCGCAAAGCACATCGGAGAAAGGAAAATGAGTGATAAAAAATGACCGGAGAATGATAATCAATGATATCCTCTCGAAATCGATAACAACATTATTTATTGGAATTATAAAATGTCTATCTGGTTTTGGTAGACGAACAAACTAAAAATGAAAAGAGTACTAATTTTTGCCAATCTCCTTCTGCTGATTTCCATTTCTTCCTGCTCAGTTAACAGAGCTAAAGTAGATAATAGCCTCAAAAAATATTTTGATGAAAATAAAGTTGATGGATGCTTTACTTTTTTCAATAATGCGGATGGTAAGGTAACCGTTTATAATATGGCGCTTGATACGATGCGGTTTACACCTGCCTCTACATTTAAAATTGTAAACTCGTTGATTGGCCTTGAAATAGGAAGGATTACCGATGAGAAAATGCTGATTAAATGGGATGGCGTTAAACGCTGGAATGATGATTGGAATAAGGATCTTTCGATGGAAGATGCTTTTAAAGTTAGCTCAGTTCCTTATTACCAGGAGGTAGCAAGACGTATTGGAAAAGACACCATGCAACACTGGCTTGATAGTTTGCAGTATGGAAATGTTAAAATCGGCGCACGCATTGATAGCTTTTGGCTTGATAATAGCTTAAAAGTTTCGCCCGACGAGCAGCTTGGTTTGGTAAAGCGTTTGTATTTTGATCAGTTGCCTTTCCAAAAACGCACCCAACAAATTGTTAGGGATCTGATGATCCAGGAGGATAACACATTGTACACTTTGGCCTACAAAACGGGAGCGGGCTTTGATGAAAACAACAATGCAATAGGCTGGATGGTTGGCTGGGTTGAAGAAAATAAGCATCCGTATTTTTTTGTTACACTCGTAAAGTCCGCTGATAAGAACATTGATATGAAAACCGTCCGCTTAAATATTACAAAAGGAATATTGAAACAGTTTGGTTTTTTTGAAGGAAAGATGTAGCGTATAACTTGAAGTAAATTATTTACAACTCCTTAACACGGAATTACAATTGTAAAGATTAAGATTGTATGATTACAATTGAAATTTTTAAACACCGTATATCAGAAAAATACACATCCTTTAATAATTTAATTCAGCATAGGATTCTATGATCCAGTTTCAACATATCGAATACTTACTCGGATTAATAGTAATTCCGTTGTTGATTGCAATGTATTTTCTTGTTATTCGCTGGAAGAAAAATACTATCAAAAAAATTGGCGATCCGGCATTAGTAATTCAGTTAATTCGTGATTTTAGTCCTTCAAAATTTTTCCTCAAGTTTATTTTATTTACAATTGCTTTTATCATCGGGGTAATTGCGCTGGCGAATCCACGAATGGCAATGGGTACCAGCAATGTGAATAGAAGTGGTATAGATGTGATGATTGCATTGGATGTAAGTAAGAGCATGCTGGCACAGGATATAAAGCCAAACCGGCTGGAAAGAGCCAAGCAAATTATATCAAAATTAATTGACAAATTACCGGAAGATAGAATCGGTATTGTTGTATTTGCGGGAAGGGCCTATCTGCAAATGCCGCTTACAACAGATCATGCAGCAGCAAAAATGTATCTTTCCTCTGCTACTCCAGATGTAGTGCCAACGCAGGGCACAGTGATAGGCGATGCATTGAAAATGTGCTTTGCTGCTTTTAATTCAAAAGAAAAAAAATACAAATCGATCATCTTAATCAGCGATGGAGAAGATCATGACGAAAATGCAGTTACGCTTGCAAAAGCATTAGCCGACGAAGGTGTAATGATCAATACAATTGGCATTGGTTCGCCAGAAGGAGCGATGATTGTAGATCCAGAAACAAATGAAATAAAGCGAGATGCCTCAGGAAATCCGGTAATTACAAAATTAAACGAAACCGAATTGAAAAGCATAGCAGCGAATAGCAACGGAATTTATCAGTTGTTTTCAAATTCGGATGATGTGGTATCGCAATTGGAAAAGCAACTGAAAGGGATGGGGCAAAAAACCATCAAAGAAAATTCACTAGTAAATTACCAGAGCTTTTTCCAATGGTTGCTGGCAATTGTTTTATTGCTTTTATTAGCCGATTTTTTTGTTTCGGAAATTAGATCTGTAAAAAAAAATCAATTGCAGACAATTAAAAGCAACATCAACCCTATTGGATTTTTATTCTTTTTGCTTTGCATATCTTCTACAATTTCTGCCCAAAATGATAACCAACTGATAAAAAAGGGAAACGAAGCCTACAATAAAAAACAATATGATATAGCCCTTGAAAATTATAAAAAAGCAATTGAAAAAAATCCCGGTAATCATAAGGCATCTTATAATTTAGGTAATGCACTTTATAAAAGTGAAAACCCTGAAGATGCATTGATAGCTTATGATGCAGCAATACAAAATAGTAAGTTACCCTCAGAAAAATCAGGCGCCTTTTACAATAAAGGCGTGGTGCTGCAGAATGGCAAGAAACTACCGGAATGTATCGATGCGTATAAAAATGCCTTAAGGCTTAATCCTACAGACGAAGATGCACGGTTAAATTTGCAGAAGGCTCTGAAGCAACTGCAGGAGCAGAAGCAGAAAAAGGAAGACAACAAAGATCAAAAGAAACAAAAAGACGATCCATCAAAAAAAGATCAGCAGAAAAAGGAGGAAAATAAGGACAATGATTTGCCTAAACCCAAGCCTTCGAAAATGACTAAAAAGGAAGCAGAAGAAAAATTAAAGGCTTTATTGCAACAGGAAAAAAAACTACAGGATAAACTACGAAAAGTAAATGCCGCCTCTCCTGAAAAGCCCGAAAAAGATTGGTAAATTTTTGCATCTTTGCAGGACAAAATCAAATCATGAAAAATTTAAAATTTCTGTTTGCATTAGCATTTTCTGCTGTTTTATCCTCCTGCCTTGATACCGAAGAAAAAATTGTTTTGAACGACGATAATTCCGGCAGTTATTCCATGGCGCTGGACATGGGGAAAATGTTATCCATGGCAGCTTCTATGGGGGGAGGCGATAAATCAGCTCCGGAAAAAGGAAAAGAAAAAAAAGATACCACCGTTTACCTGAAAGACATGGTAAATGCAGCAGATAATTTAACTCCAGAAGAAAAAGCAATTTTCCAAAATGCAGTGATCAGTATAAAAATGGATGAAGCTCAACATGAAATGAAGATTGTAATGAGTACTCCTTTTGGCAATGCTGCAGGTTTAATGGAAATAAAGAAAAACTTCGGAACAGTATTAAATAAGTTGAAAGCATTTGAAAAGGCATCCGGCGAGCATGCAAAGGCTGGAGATGATGTTGGCGACATGAAAATGGATGCCAACTCGGCCAATCCGGTTGAAGACCAGTTTACTTTTAAGGCAGGCCCGGGATTAATATCTAACACAATCACCAATATACAGGCTTTTAAAGACAAGGTAGCATCAGATTCAACCCTCGGCATGATGAGTCAAATGACAGCTATGATGGGTGATATAAATTATAATATCATCATCGTTTTGCCAAAAGCCGTTAAAAAATATGATGGCCCCGGCAGTACCATTACTGAAGATAAAAGAACCCTTCATTTTGCAACTACACTTACAGAGATGATGGAGCATCCTGAAAAAGTTTCTTATAAAGTTGAATATTAACTGTTAAAGTAAATAACCGTTAAGCGAAATTGTTCCAACCCCGATAATCGTCATTAAGTAAGCAGACTCGGTGCAAAATGCAATTTTACCTTATTTGAAATGTAGCCAACCATATGCATCACTTTTTGTTTTTAAAACTTTAGTAATTTAAAATTTATGCAATTGTACTGTGAATCATTGACGGAATATAAACGCCTCCTCACAAGGGAAGTGAAAATTGGGAATCTGCTATTAGGTAATAATCATCCGATACGTGTTCAAACTATGACCACCACAGATACAATGGATACCATTGCTACCGTAGAGCAAACCATCCGTTGTATTGAAGCCGGAGCAGAATTGGTTAGAATAACTGCGCCATCAAAAAAAGAGGCTGAAAATTTATTGAATATAAAAAATGAGTTGAACCGTCGCGGATATTTTGTGCCCTTGGTGGCCGATATTCATTTTACACCCAATGCCGCAGAGATAGCTGCCACCATCGTTGAAAAGGTAAGAGTAAATCCTGGTAACTATGTAGATAAGAAAAAATTTGAACAAATTGATTATACCGACGCAGAGTATGCCGAGGAGATTGAAAGGATCAGAGAGCGGTTTACACCTTTGGTGAAAATTTGTAAAGCGTATGGTACTGCAATGCGTATCGGTACCAATCACGGTTCATTAAGTGACCGAATCATGAGCCGATATGGCGACACTGCAATGGGGATGGTGGAGAGTGCTATGGAGTTTCTGCGCATTGCACGCAATGAAGAATATCATAATATTATTTTAAGTATGAAAAGTAGTAATCCACTTGTAATGGTGCAGGCTTATCGGTTACTGGTCAATCATATGATAGATGAATTTGGCGAATGTTATCCTTTACACCTTGGTGTAACCGAAGCAGGGGATGGCGAAGAAGGAAGAATAAAGTCTGCAATTGGTATTGGAACATTGCTGGAAGATGGAATTGGAGATACCATACGGGTAAGCTTAACAGAAGACCCCGAATTAGAGATACCTGTTTGTAAGGATATCGTGAAACGTTATACTGAACAGCGATTATCCGGCGTAGCGATGCAAGCAATTCCGTTTATAGAAAAGCTTCCTTATTCTCCTTTTGAATACAAGCGGAGAGAAACCTTTGCTGTAACTAATATTGGATATAAACAGGTTCCGGTAGTGATTGCAGATCTTAGTAAAATAGAAAAAATTTCAGCCACCCATTTGCAATCGGTTGGTTACATTTATAATGAATCTACCGATAAATGGTCGATCAGTGATTTGGCAGCCGACTATATTTTTACGGGCAATCAAATACTTGACTTTGCTTTACCGGGGACTGTAAAAGTCATTGTGTATCCTGCTACATGGCAGTTAGCAGCCGATAAAAATACCTATTTTCCGATATTTGAGGACAGCGGTTATGTAGATGCTGAAGCAGTTTCTGATCAGCTCAATTTTGTGATGATCGACTGTTTTAGCGATCATACAGCTATCAATGATTATACCTATGTGGATGAGTTGGCAAATGATCCTAAAGTTGTACTTTGCCTGAGTTCATCCAATATTCTTGCTATGCATGCTGTAAGGAGAATGATGTTGGAATTAATGAATCGTGCCATTAAAAATCCGGTTGTTTTTATTACTGACAGCAATTGGTCAACAGCCGATGAGCACCTCATTCACCATGCAACTGAAACAGGCGCCCTGTTTTTAGAAGGAATGGGCGATGGTATCTGTTTAGGGATGTCTTCAAGAGCTTATAGCGATGCAGCCAATTTAGTTGTAAGTGGAAGAAATTATAGTTCGAATGCGTCAGTAGAGCAGCTTATTAACAATACCAGTTTTTCAATATTGCAGGCTACCCGTACACGAATTTCAAAGACCGAATACATCAGTTGCCCAAGCTGCGGACGAACGTTATTCGACCTTCAGGAAACCACTGCAAAAATCAGAAGTGTAACAAATCACTTAAAGGGTGTTAAAATTGCCATTATGGGGTGTATTGTAAATGGCCCTGGTGAAATGGCCGACGCTGATTTCGGATATGTGGGAAGTGGTGTAGGGAAAATTACTTTATATCGTGGAAGGGAAGTGGTGAAAAAAAATATTGAAAGTGCAATTGCTGTAGATGAGCTGATCCTGTTATTAAAGGAAAGTGATGCCTGGGTGGATATTGCAGAATAATGTATTCAAACGATAGCTGTGTAAAGAATAGAATGACGATTCGTTTTGTGAACCGTCAATTGTCAATGGTCAATTGTTTATGGTGAAATATTCCCTATTCACCATTCACGCTTAACTTGACACAAGCAATTTTCCTTATTATCATTTAATATTAATTTAATCATAAAAATTATGCGAACAGATTTTCTGGTAATCGGTAGCGGGATAGCTGGATTAACTTATGCTCTAAAGGTAGCAGAAGACTGCCCGGATAAAAAAGTCACAGTCATTACCAAAACGCAAAGCGACGAAACCAATACGAAATATGCACAAGGGGGAATTGCGGGTGTAATGGATTTTGATAAAGACAGCTTTGACAAACATATCGAAGATACATTGATTGCAGGGGATGGATTGTGCAATAGTGAAGTAGTTGAAATTGTGGTCAGGGAAGGGGTGGAAAGAATAAAAGAGATTATTGAATGGGGGGCAAATTTTGATAGAGATAAAGATGGCGACTATGCACTTGGAAGAGAAGGTGGTCACAGTGAATTCCGGATATTGCATCACAAAGATGTAACCGGAAAAGAAATGGAAAGAGCATTATTAGAGGCAATCCGCCTAAAGCCCAACATCAATTTATTGAGTCATTGCTTTGTGCTTGATATCATTACACAACACCATCTGGGATTTTTGATTACAAAATCGACTCCGGATATCGAATGTTATGGTGTGTATTTGTTAAACCTGAATACAAATAAGATTGAGAAAATATTGTCGTCTACAACTTTGCTGGCAACTGGTGGTAACGGGCAAGTATACCGCACCACTACCAATCCCGCTATAGCAACCGGCGATGGCGTGGCAATGGTGTATCGTGCGAAAGGAAGAATTGAAAATATGGAATTCATCCAGTTTCATCCAACTGCATTGTACGAGCCGGGAGTGCGTGGCCATAGCTTTTTAATAACAGAGGCTGTTCGGGGTGATGGCGGTATTTTACGCAATCACAATGACGAAGCTTTTATGGAACGCTATGACGAGCGAAAAGATCTTGCACCAAGAGACATCGTAGCAAGGGCCATTGATAATGAGATGAAGATAAATGGTACAGAGCATGTGTATCTTGACTGCCGGCATTTCATCAAAGAAAAATTTATTGAACATTTCCCAAATATTTATGACAAATGCCTCAGCATTGGCATCGATATCACCAAAGAGATGATACCGGTAGCACCAGCGGCCCATTATAGCTGTGGTGGAATTAAAACCGATGAATGGGCCAGAACTTCTATAAAAAATCTATATGCAGCAGGCGAATGTGCCTCTACGGGTTTGCATGGTGCCAATCGCCTGGCGAGTAATTCTTTACTGGAAGCAATGGTGTTTGCGCACAGGGCTTATAAGCATTCGGTACAAATCGTAAAGGTTGCACAGATTGCAGATGATCTGGAGGGTAATTCTAAAAAGAAACTTGATGTAACACAAGTTCCTGGCTGGCGAACCGAAGGCACCAATGCGCCAAAGGAAATGATTCTGATTACACAAAGTGTAAAAGAATTAAAGTTGCTCATGAGTGATTATGTAGGTATTGTTAGAAATAATGAAAGGTTACAAAGGGCAATGAAGCGGCTGGATTTATTGTATGAAGAAACCGAAGCATTGTATGAAAAAACAGCCGTTTCTCCGCAATTGTGTGAGTTGAGAAATATGATTACAGTAGCTTACTTAATAGTGAAATGTGCCGAATTCAGACATGAGAGCAGGGGTCTGCATTTTAACACAGATTATCCTGCAAAAAGTGCTATAGTTCAAAATATCGCTATTTAACAACGCATTCGGGCGGATCTGAGTCCCGCCTGTTTTTAAAAATGAAAAAGGAAATGTGATGGATGACTACAATGTAGATAAATGTTTTCAGCTTTGTGTTTGAGTAGCTGTTACTATTCTTTACAGTTAATTTTTTTGCTGATCACTGCAGGCTATTTTGGTTTGCTGATTCTATAATATTCGATTATGCAATTATTTTTTCGTCGGTTTAAAAAGCAACTATAATGGGTAAGACGACCATGTTTACCTTTACCTTTACAACATGTATTATCTGGCTTACGGCTTTTTATACCTTGCTTCATTGCTACCATTTTTTATTTTATACCTGATTAGCGATTTTATATACATTCTGATGTATTATGTTTTAGGGTATAGAAAAGAAGTAGTGCAGGCAAACCTTTTGCTTGCTTTTCCGGAAAGAACATTGGCTGAACGGGAGCGGATTGCATCCCAATTTTACAAAAATTTTGTAGATACTTTTATAGAGACCATCAAGTTGTTGTCTATGACGGAAACTGAATTTGACAAAAGATGTACGGGGGACATCAGCCTGATTAAAGCGGCAGTTGCAAGGGGTAGAAGTATCCAATTAGTTGGAGGACACCAGTTTAACTGGGAGTTTGCAAACCTTTTTTATAGCAAGCATATTGGCATTCCTTTCATTGGTGTATTTGCTAACGTAGAGAACAAAGTTTTTAACCGTGTTTACCATAAGTTTCGGTCAAAATACGGTACCATTCTAATTCCCAATTCATCTTTTCAGCGACAAATGATTGAGCTGATGAAGGAGCAATATGCCATTATTTTATTGGCAGATCAAAATACTGATCCTGGCAAAGCATACTGGTTAAATTTTTTCGGTCAACCTGCTCCATTTGTAACCGGGCTGCATCGTACTGCTGTCAAAAACAAACCAGTGCTCGTGTATTATGATTGTCAAAAGTTAAAAAGAGGTCATTACCATTTTGCGATAAGTGAAATAGTGGAACAACCGGAAACATATACTTCTGAAAGATTGGCTCTGAAATACAGAGATTTTCTTGAGAGGATTATTCGCAATCAACCCGACAATTATTTATGGAGCCACCGAAGGTGGAAACATGAATTCAATGACATTTATAGCAAGCACTGGATTGATAACAAGTAGTGTTTTTGAGTATTTGTATGTAAGTTTTTCCTTTTAAAATTAAAATTGGGTCTCGGTTCAACTTTACTTTCATACTTCACAAATAACGCAAGTGATTAAATCTGATATAAAAAATAACGATGCTATATTCACGAAAATTTGTAGAACACACTAAGTATTTTCATTATACACCATTCCGCGATGCTTCAATTAGTTTAACACGCTTGGGTCTTTCACAACTTTGATGGTTTTCTCGTCTTTTATTTTATCCCAACCACCTACTACGTTTCTTAAATTATGCAGTCCATGGCTTTTCATTAAAGAGCAGGCAATTACACTTCGGTACCCTCCGCCGCAATGGACGTATAAGTTTTGATTTTCTTCAAAATCTGCAATCAGTGCCACATCAGTCATTTCATTCAAAGGCATGTTGATTGCTCCTTTTACGTGGCCATCTGCAAATTCATTTTCTCTTCTAACATCTACCACCTGCAAATTAGCGTCGTGTGGAATATCCATTGCCAACTCATCCGCTTCTACATCAATGATCATATCCATTTTTTCACCAGCCTTTTTCCACGCTTCAAAACCTCCTTTCAAGTAACCTTCTATTTTACTAAAACCAACCCTGGCCAACCGTATAATTGTTTCTTCTTCTTTCCCAGGTTGGGTAATTAAAAGCATGGGTTTAGCGAAGGATAAAATACTGCCAGCCCATTCTGCAAAGCGTCCTTCAAGACCGATAGAGATGCTTCCGGGTACAAAGCCCTGTGTGAAAATGTCCGCCTGTCTTGTGTCCAACACTATTATATCTTCTTTCACTTTATTTTTAAATACCACAACAGATAATGGATTCAGTCCTTTTGACTTGATCAGGTCGAGGCTGTCGTATCCCTCCTTGTTAATTTTGGCATTTACCGGAAAATAACTCGGAGCATCTGATAAATCTTTGGTAATAGCTTTTATAAATGCATCTTTCGTTTGTGGTTGCAACGCGTAATTGGTTTGTTTTTCATCACCAATTGTACTAACGGTATTGGTGCCTATATTTTTGCCACAACTACTTCCTGCTCCATGTGCAGGGTACACCAGAATATCATCTGCCAATGGTAAGATTTTCTGTTGTATGGTCTCGTACATAGTTCCAGCTAGTTCTTCTGTACTAATAAGACCACTGCTTAAATCGGGCCTACCTACATCTCCAACAAATAATGTATCACCAGTGAAAAGTGCATGACTTTTATTGCTTTCATCCTTTAATAAATAGCAGCTACTTTCGATGGTATGCCCGGGTGTATGCAATACTTCTATCGTGGTTTTTCCTAACTTAAATTTCTCCCCATCTTTTGCAATGTGAACTGGAAAACTAGTTTTCGTTTCAGGGCCAAAGATAATAGGAGCGCCCGTAGCACTGCTCAGGTCAAGGTGTCCACTCACAAAGTCTGCATGAAAATATGTTTCAAAAATATATTTTATAGTTGCTTTTCGTTCTTTAGCTATCAAAATGTATTCTTCAATATCTCTCAATGGGTCTACAACTGCCGCTTCACCATCACTTTCAATGTAATAGGTTGCTTCACTCAGACACTTGGTATATAATTGTTGTATGTACATACGTATGATTTTTCTGGTTGCAAAGTTAAAAAACAAAAAGCGGATGTTTTTACAACATCCGCTTTAATACTTTTAAATTTTTAAATACTATGCAACGAGTTCATTAACAAAATCACTAATTTCTTCAATTCTTTTATGATTGATAATGTAGAAAATAAATTTACCATCACGTTGTGTGGTCACAATGCCCGCTTTTCTCAAAATAGCAAGATGCTGAGAGGCTACCGACTGCTCCAGTTTAAGTCTCACATAAATTTCCGTAACTGTAATTTTCTTTTCTTCCTCAATCAACTTTATCAGTTGTTGACGCAACTTGTGATTAAGTGCCCTCAAAATTAAGGCTGCCTTTTTTACGCTGTAGTAGTCAATTTTAATTGTGCCCATTTTTGTAGAGTGTTGCAAACTTACGTCTTGCCTCTTGGTGGCTGTGTCATTTGTCATAGATATTTAATTTTATTTGTGCCCTGCAAAGATACAAATCAATTTATATACATTATAATTGAATTGTCTTATTTAAAACAAAAAACTTTTACAGGCTATCAATCTTTTAAAGACTAACCCTGAAAAAATTCTTTTAAATAAAGTGGTTCAAAGTAAGCCAGGTTAGCAAAGTCATTTAGTATAAATTTATTATGTGCTAATTTGCTCATTGCCAGTGGGTTGTTAAAGTTGCCTGCAAACAATGCGTTTTTATTACTTGAAATGGCTTCCCATTTTTTTGCACCGTTTCCAAAAAAGAGAATTTTATTATTTAACAACCCGTTAGCAAAACTATTTTCAGTTAATACCATAGCGCACGGCAAAATGCTCGCCTGGAGATTTATATCATATAATGCAGTAAAGACTTCCATCCGCCTTGCATCAATCATTGGGCAAAAAAGGATTTGCATGGTAGAAGGTGAAATGCTGGTTTCCAATATAGCAGCAAATGCCAATATCTCTAATGTTCCAATTGCAATTAATGGCTTATTGAGTGCATAACATAAACCTTTTGCGCTAGCCAACCCAACCCTTAATCCAGTGTAGGAGCCCGGACCGGCTGATATTCCGACTGCATCTATGTCTGATATGGAGACTGAAGCATTTTTGAGGAGCGTTTGGATCGCTGGCTGTAGAAATCCACCATGATCCTTTTGTTCTGTATTGGAAAGGCACGCAATAATTTCGCCATCTTTTGCAATACAAACAGCGGCAATGTCTATTGATGTATCTATATTTAAAACTAGACTCATGTGGTTATAGCTGCTTTTAATAATGGCGCAGATAAGTATCTACTATCCTGAATGCTCATTTTTTTTAAAAGTGTAAAGATTTTATCTGCACCAATTAAAGTTGCCCATTCAAAAGGGCCATACGGATAATTGGTTCCTAATTTCATAGCAATATTAATCTCTTCAATTGTGCTGATATTAGCCTCAAGTGCAAAGTAAGCTTCGTTTATAATCATAGCAATTACCCTGGCGGCAACAAAGCCTGGTTCATCTGGCACCTCAATCATCTTTTTCCCCAACGATTCTAGTACGTCCAGAACAGGATCACTAATGGCACCTGCTACTTCCCAAGTATTGCGTGCTAAAAAACCATTCCATCCATTAATGCGAACTACATTTGAAGTAGCATTCATTTCTTTTAAGGTTATGCAAACAGCATTGATAAAAATTGGTTTGGATGTAAAATGAAAGTCAGCCCTCAATTCTTCCCGTAATACCATGCTGGCATCAATATCAGGTGGTAAGTTTTCAAGACTTTCAATTCTGCAATAATTAACCTTTTCGCCAACTTTAATCATTTCTTTCCACTGGTCATCATTTGAAAGAACAGCAATCTTCATTTGATTATTTTTTACAAAAATAGGTGGTTGATAAAAGATATATTTGCATTTCCTAAAAGAAAAGATTTATAATGAGCAAGCAGATTATTAATACCGTTAATGCCCCTACACCTATTGGACCATACAACCAGGCTGTAAAGACAGGCAATTTATTATTTGTTTCAGGACAAATAGCGCTAAAGCCAGGTACCAGCGATTTTGCCAATGCGGATATTATTGAAGAAACACATCAGGTAATGCAAAACTTGAAATCAATTTTAGCAGAGGCTGGTATGGATTTTAGCAATGTGGTTAAAACAACAATTTTCTTAAGCGACATGGATTTATTTGGCGATGTTAACGTTATTTATGCTAAATATTTTGTAGGTGATTTTCCTGCCAGGGAAACAGTTGCGGTTAAAGGCTTACCTAAAAATGCCAATGTAGAGATAAGTGTTATTGCAGCAGGATAACTTACATTTCAGACCAAAACATTATTGAAGTAAAGCATCGGTTGATCACCCATTTAAGGCAGCTTTGTAAGGAGTGTTTTTTATTATGTTGTCATTTTTTTGTATTAAATCAGTCTTTGTTTTCCGCTTCTTTTATTTTACGTTTCGCACCATTAAAATATTAAAATATTAAAATATTAAAATAAATTTCTCCAGACAAAAACGCTTGTTGCTATGGATTTGGTTAATGCCCTCCAACTCAACATTGTGTTTACTCATTAATAAGGAATAAGCTCATGCGAATATAGAGTTACTGTAAAAACCCCTGATTGTTTATTTTTTATTTATTCATTTTTTTCATTCGATTTTTAAAATATGAGCCATTTATCACCAAAGGTAATTATCACCGCTAAGGCGCACGATATATTAATTGCCACTTTAAAGGAAAAAGGTTACGAGGTGCTATATCAGCCTGATATTACTTATGAAGGTTTAAGAGAGCTTGTAAATGATGTACACGGTTTGATTGTAACTACCAGATTGAAAATTGATCAACCTTTAATAGACCGGGCCGAAAAACTAAAATGGATTGGCCGTTTGGGAAGTGGTATGGAATTAATTGACGTAACCTATGCCAAAAGTAAAGGGATACAATGCGAAAGTAGTCCGGAAGGAAACCGGAATGCAGTAGGTGAGCACACACTTGGATTGGTGCTGAACCTGCTAAACAAAATCAGTTATAGTTTTGATGAAGTTAGACAAGGTAAATGGAACAGGGACAGTAATCGTGGTACAGAACTTGGTGGCAAAACAGTGGGTATTATTGGTTTTGGAAACACCGGCAGTTCTTTCGCTAAATTATTGGCGGCTTTCAACGTAACCGTATTGGCCTATGATAAATACAAATTTGATTTTGCAAACGGCTATCTAAAGGAAGCCAGTTTTGACCAGATTTGTCGTTATTCAGACGTAATTAGTTTCCATGTTCCGCTTACGGCCGAAACAAAGCATATGGCGAATCAGACATTTTTTAATTCCCTTTTAAGAAGGCCGGTTTTTATTAACGCTTGTAGGGGCAGGGTAACCGATACTGCAGCTCTTATTGCAGCGCTAAAGCAAGGTAAAATTGCTGCGGCCGGAATGGATGTGCTTGAAAATGAAAATTTTGCAAGATTAACGACTTTGCAACAAGAACAAGTCGATTATTTAACTGCTCAGTCCAATGTGATTGTTACGCCCCACATTGCCGGGTATAGCCATGAGGCATTTTATAAAATGAGTACCATAATTTTGGAAAAGTTGGGTATTTGATATTTTGTTTATATTTGCAATATGTACAACGCCTTAGGCATAATCCTAAGGCGTTGTATTTTTTTTCTCCTTACTATAAAAAGAAATGTTATGAGTGAAACGAATTATGTAAAAAAAGAGACATTCGAGCAAATGAGGGCTGAGCTTTACCAAATGAAGAGTGTAGAACGACCGGCTGCGAGCCGGGCGATAGCAGAAGCACGTGAAAAAGGCGACTTAAAAGAAAATGCGGAATACGATGCCGCTAAAGAAGCACAAGGTATGCTGGAAGCAAAAATAAAATATTTGGAAGGCGTAATTGCTACTGCCAGAATTTTAGACGAAAACAATATTGATATCTCAAAAGTATCTATATTAACCAAGGTTACAGTTACCAACATGGGGACTAAAAAGAAAGCTACTTACCAGATTGTATCTGAAAAAGAAGCTGACTTAAAGTTGAGTAAAATTTCTGTAACCTCTCCAATTGGAAAGGGATTGTTGGGTAAAGTAATTGGTGATGTAACCGAAGTTCAGGTGCCAGCCGGTGTACTAAAATTTAAAGTGGAGAACATCAGTTTATAATTTATAAACCCCAAATTTTAAACCCATTCTCGAAAGAATGGGTTTTTTGTTTCGTAATTTTAAATAAAATTGTCAAAATGACCATCTTTTCCAAAATAATTGCAGGACAGATTCCCTCTTATAAAATTACTGAAAACGAGAAATTTTACGCCTTTCTTGATATTTCCCCAATGGCCAAGGGGCATGTGTTGGTAGTACCTAAGATTGAGACCGATAAATTTTTTGATCTGCCTGATAATTATTTAGCGGAGCTGCTGGTTTTTGCAAAGCCTATCGCCCATGCAATTGAGCTATCTTTTGATTGTAATCGTTGTGGTGTAAGCGTAATCGGTTTGGAAGTGCCGCATGCCCATCTTCATTTAGTGCCTATTAATTCCGCAGAGGAAGTAAATTTTACCAATCCTAAATTGAAATTAACGGCTGAAGAGTTTAAGATGATTCAGGAAAAATTGTTGGGGAACTTCAATAAAAATAAAATTTAAGTTATGTTGTGAAGCAACACAATTGACGAGGCAAAAAGTTGTGGCATTACTTCTTCAGCCGCTCAGGATTTTTCTTTAAGAAATCATCCCAACCATTTACTTTCGCCCCTGCAATAGCCATCACAGCGTTTTCCTGAAAATAATGACAAACAGCTACGGCAAGTGCATCGGACGCATCAAAGTATTTCGGATCATCTTTGAAATTGAGCAGACGCTGCAACATTTTTAAAACCTGCTCCTTGCTCGCATTGCCATTGCCAGTAACTGATTGCTTTACTTTTTTGGGTGAATATTCAGTTACATCCAGTCCATGCCGCATGGCAGCCGCTATGGCCACTCCCTGTGCCCGCCCCAGCTTGAGCATACTCTGTACATTTTTACCAAAAAAGGGCGCTTCAATAGCAAACACATCCGGTTTATATTTGATGATCAGGCCGCTTACTGTGTTGTAAATAAGTTGTAGTTTTTTGTATGGGTCGTCTACTTTTCCTGGTTTTAAAACATCCATTTCAAGCAGTGAAATACTACTGCCATGAACGGTTACCAGGCCATAGCCCATCACAACGGTACCGGGGTCGATCCCTAAAATTATTTTTGATTTCTTTTGCAAAACAGCGGGTATTTGTGGTATGTATTCCTGCAATTAAAACAGCGGTGTTACTCGTGTATTTTTACCGGTTAACTTTGCTTAGCTTCGGTTGCCATCACTTTAAGTAAAACAATGGCGACAAAAGTAGTGAAACATCACCTTCCTTATGCTTCAATTTAAATATTGGGAACATTAAATAATTGGTTTGAGTAAACAACTTAAAATATTTATTAACTATTTTTTTGGACCCGTGTTATTCCTCGTATTAACCTGGAGCCTGTATCGCCAAATCATCAATCAACCAGATCTTTCACAACGATGGGAGCAGATCAGCATTGGCTGGAACAACTGGAAATTTTGGTTGGTCATATTGTTGATGATTGTAAACTGGGGAATCGAATCAAAAAAATGGCATTCGCTCATCAGTCATGTGCAACTATTTACCTTTATTAAAGCCTTCAAATCGGTATTAGCAGGCTGTAGTGTCACCATGCTTACCCCCAATCGTATAGGCGAGTATGGCGGAAGGATTTTATATGTTGATGATAAAAATCGGATTAAAGCAATATCACTTAGTCTGGTTGGTAGCATTAGCCAGTTGTTGGTTACGATGTTGATGGGCTGTCTGGGCTTATTATATTTAAGGTTTATTTCACACAATAATAGCCATGCACTGGCTGTTTTACCTGAATTTTGGGGCGATGTTTTGATTTATTTGAGTATTGGTGTAACGTTTTTGTTATTACTGTTTTATTTGCGTTTGGGCTGGCTGGTTAGAGTAATTGAAAAATTGCCTGCATTTCAAAAAGTAGTAAATCATATCAGGGTTTTGGATGAATTTAACAATGAAGCCCTGCTACAGATTCTAATTTTATCGTTTATTCGTTACTTGGTATTTGTTTTGCAATACGTGCTGATGTTACAGGTAATGCAAATAGATTTACCAGTTGGTTTATGCTTTTGGTTGATGACGGTTTTTTATTTGGTAATGGCAGTAGCTCCTTCGATAGGCTTTATTGAATTACCCGTTAGGGTGAGTGCCAGTTGGGTCATTTTTAAATTGTACACCGACAATCAGTTAGGAGTGGGCACCGCCTCATTGGCTATTTGGATTATAAATTTGGTATTGCCTGCTGTAATTGGGAGTTTGTTAATTTTGAGTATTAAAATAGTGAAAGAAAGATGAATATTTTTATAAAGGCAGGTATTTTATTAGTGGGTCTTTCGGCATTTAGTCAGCAAGGACAATATCCTTCAGATGTGTTTTGTGGTATAAAGAATACCGCTTTTAAAGACGGGGAAGTAATCACTATGAAAGTTTTTTATAATTCACTTGGGATGTATATTGGTGCTGGTGAAGCTACTTTTACTACTAGTTTGGAAAGATTCAATGGGAAAACCGTGTATCATTGTGTTGGTGATGGTAAATCCTTTTCTTTTTTCGATAATTTTTTTAAAGTAAGAGACCGGTATGAGACTTATATCGACACTGCTACTATGCAGCCGATCAAATTTATCCGAAGTGTTGATGAAGGGGGCCACAAAATATACAATAATGTAACCTTTAATCATGCAGCAGGAACAGCCGTTAGTACGCACGGCGTTTTTAAAACCCCCAATTGCATACAAGATGTAATGAGTTCCATCTACTATGCACGCAATATTAATTTTGATAAATATAAACCTGGCGATAAAATCCCTTTTGATATGTTTTTAGACGATGAAGTATATCATTTATACATCCGTTATATTGGTAAGGAAAACGTAAAAACACGATACGGAAAATTCAGAGCAATAAAATTTAAACCATTGCTTATCAAAGGAACTATGTTTGATGGTGGCGAAAAAATGACCGCCTGGGTGAGCGACGACCCAAATCGTGTTATTCTTCGTGTGGAGAGCTCTATTGCTGTTGGAAGCGTAAAAGTGGATATGTATGGCTATAAAAATCTTCGCCACCCCTTAACTTCTTTGATTGGGATAAGGTAATGGGTATCCAGGAAGCTACATCAACTCTAAAGGTATACGAGTAACTTAACTTCTTTGTTTGGGAATAAGGTAATGGGTATCAAGCTTCACTAAGGTTAAAAATGTCATTACACCGAATACCTTTTTCTTTGTTTTGCAGTGTGCAGCATTCATGCAAGGGATCATGTTCAAAAAACAACACCGCATCTTGTTCCATAGCCCAGTTTAAAAATAGCTGCTTCTCTTTTAGTGTCGTAAGTGGAAACATATCGTATGCCATCACATACGGCAATGGTATATGTGCAATAGAGGGCAAAAGATCTGCTACATATGCAATCGTTTTGCCATTGTATTTTATTATCGGTAACATCATCGCATCAGTATGGCCGTTTACAAACGCGAAAGATAGATCATTAATAATTCCTGAAGGACGAATGACTGTCGTTATACTTGTTTCCTGCTCGTTTGTAATTGGAGCCTCTATCATTTTTAACTGTCCGCTTTCTTTAATAGGTACAATGTTTTCCTTTAAAAAACTTGCTTTTTCCCGATTGTTAGGTTGCGTGGCCCATTGCCAATGCTTTTCATTGCTCCAATAGGTTGCGTACTTAAACGCTGGCATCAATTTGTCACCCACTCTTGCTATGCTGCCACCGCAGTGGTCAAAGTGCAGATGGGTTAATACTACATCTGTAATGTCATCTTTTGTAAAGCCATATTTTGCAAGCGAGAGATCCAGCGTATCATCACCATGAAGGTAATAATGACTAAAGAATTTTGCATCCTGTTTATCACCCATTCCAGTATCGATCAATATTAATTTATCCCCAGCTTCGATCAATAAACACCTTAGCGCCCAACTGCACATATTGTTTTCATCCGCTGGGTTCAATTTATTCCAAATGCTCTTGGGCACTACGCCAAACATAGCACCACCATCTAATTTAAAATGTCCGGCATTAATGGAATATAATTTCATACTTTAAAATTAAACCTTTTGTTGCAATGCCTTTTGTTTTACCAATGTAAAAACCAGCATTACAAAACCAAGGATAAAGAATATAACCAGCGATAAGATGGAATTGCGGATAGTACTGATGCCTTCAATAAAGCCAAAAGTAAACAGGCCGATTACGATCGCAATTTTTTCTGTAACATCATAAAAGCTGAAGAACGAAGCGGTATCTTGTGTCTCGGGCATTAGCTTACTGTAGGTAGACCGGCTTAGGGATTGTATGCCTCCCATCACCAAACCAACCAGCGAGGCAATAATATAAAAATGAGTTTCCGTGCTAATAAAATAGCCTGCAATGCATACGCCAATCCAAAGCAATACAGTAAAAAGTAATACGATGATATTCCCGAATTTTGCGGATAGTTTCGACATCCCGATTGCGCCGATGATGGCTACTATTTGTATGATGACTGCAGTAATAATTAGTTTTTCATTGGGTAGTTTCAATTCTTTGATTCCAAAGTCTATCGCTACCAGCATTACGGTTTGTACACCCATGCTGTAAAAAAAGAAAGCTCCCAAAAAGCGTTTTAAAACCGGCATATGTGTCAACTGGTCCCACACTATTTTTAATTCATGAAAGCCGTTTGCCAAAACATGCTTTTTAGTTTTCCGTTCGCTTTTCGGGCTAATGGGTAAGGCATTGAACGTGATTTGGGCAAAGCTAACCCACCAAATACCAACCAGTAAAAAAGTGAGTTTAAGTGGTAAAAGACTATTAGGTATAGCCATTACCAGGCCGAAGCCAATCATTTGTAACAGAACACTTCCTAAATATCCAAAACTAAAACCTCTTGCGCTTACCCGGTCCCGATCTTTTTTAGCAGCTATTTCCGGTAAATAGGAATTGTAAAAAACCTGGCTACCATAAAATCCAATTCCGGCAAACATAAAGCACATCAGGCCCAACGTAATATGATTTTTATCAAAAAAGAACATCAGGGAACAACTAGATGCACCGAGGTAACAAAAGAAGCGCATGAAATTTTTCTTATTGCCCTTGTAATCTGCAATGGAAGAAAGTATGGGGGATAAGAGTGCAATCACGAGAAATCCAACAGCAAGGACATAGTCTTTCAGCTCTGTATTTACAAAACGTCTTCCTAAAAAAGTGATGCCATCTGGAAAGTTTGCCAGACCCGTAACTGCCGCATAATATGCAGGAAAAAAAGTGGTGGTAATTACAAGGTTGTAAACCGAATTGGCCCAGTCATACATGGCCCATCCGTTGATTACTTTTTTAGATGCAGTTTGCATTTTGCAGCACAATTATTAGAGTCAGTAAATTAATTTATGTTGGCTGAAATTAAGCAAATAATTGGTAACGAAATTCAATTATTAATGGCGGATAATTCCCCGCCAAATTAGTATCAGCATGATAAGGCCTGCAACAATGCGGTACATGCCCCAAATACGAAAGCCATACTTTTTTAGGAAATCGATGAAGAATTTAATTGCAAGTACCGATACGATAAAAGCAACTGCACTGCCGAGAAGCAAGGTGAGAATATTTGATTTATCCAACACTTCCGGATGATCGAGATAAGTGTCTAGAAAGCTTTTTGCAGATGCGGCCATCATTGTAGGTACGGCTAAAAAGAAAGAAAATTCAGCCGCCGCACTGCGGGTTAACTTTTGGCTCATACCGGTAATGATGGTAGCAGCACTCCTGCTCAGTCCCGGAAAAACAATCGATAGCACCTGACCACAACCAATAATAAATGCAGTCTTGTTGGTTATTTTTTCTTCGGATGTTACAACCGGGTTTTTAAATACATTGTCGATGAATAAAAGTACCACACCACCTGCTACCATTACACAGGCTATAAAAACAAGGTTCCCCAATGCAGCGTCGATGTGTTTTTTTAGCAGCAAGCCAAATACCAGTGCTGGTACGACAGCAATAATCAATTTGATATAAAAGCTTAATTTACTGAAGTCGAAGAACTTTTTCCAGTACAAAACAACTACTGCGAGAATAGCCGCCAATTGAATCACTACTTCAAACATATCCACAAAGGGAGAAGGTGCAATACCCAGCAGAGGATGAGCAAATTTCATGTGGGCTGTGGATGAAATTGGCAAAAATTCTGTAAGCCCTTCAATAATGGCAATGATGATGGATTGAATGGTGGTCATGATGTTGGTAAATAGAGTATTAATTGAAAAGGTGTGATGATGAATTAGAAGTAATCTAAGCGCATTTTTTATTGACAATAACGGTCAATATTGACGCTATCTGCCTATGATTTCCTGTACAAAAAATGCGATATTCGAAAACATCGCATTGTAATTTTATAATGGTGGGAATAAAGCAATTGCAATAATTTTCATCTTTTTCCCTGTTGATATTGATTGATTTTAGTAACTGATTCAATTACCTGTATGGCTAAGCCTCTTTTGGTTTTTTCATTATGGCAAATATTTCAATTACAAATCCTGCTATAATCAGCATCGGTGCTATAGTAATCCTGGTAGTACTATAAACTTCATCATCATTGAAAACACCGGGATCTGCACTTTTGCCCCCAGCCATCAAAAAGAATCCTATAGCCAAGATGATCAGGCCACCAAGCATCAACATATAATTTTCCTTACCGAATAAACCTTTGGTTGCAGTTTGTTTTTTAACAGTGCTCATTATAATTTGTTTTGAATTGCAAATAAAAGTAATAATTTTCAATTAGCGCTCATTCATGATTGCCCTTCTTATTTCAAAAAAGTATGAGGGCTACTGGTTCGGAATTAATAAAGGTCATCCAGTTTCATCTGTAAATATTTTAAAACAGAACGGTGCGTACTCAATAAAGAGATGGTAACACCTAGCACAAGAATACCTGTTATAATAAACGCCATATTGCGACCATCCCTAAGCAAACGAAGCCAGGGTATAAAATTTTCTACAAGTAAAATAAATCCGAATACCGCAATTATGGCAATGATCGCTGAGATAAAACCATTTATGATAGCTCTGATATCCAGCGGTTTTGCAATAAAGCCCCTGGTGGCTCCTACCATTTGCATTGTTTTTATTAAAAATCGGTTGCTGTACATGGCAAGCCTGATTGTATTGTCAATAGAGATAATTACGATGATGGAAAGCAAGATAGCAAATGCTAAAATAGCTGCAGCGATATATTTTGTGTAGGAACTGACATAACCAACCGTTTCTCTCGGATATTGAAACTCGGATATTACACCCGTAAAATTTGATTCAAGATAATTGCTTAAAATACCAAGACTGTCCTTATCCATATAATCGGCCTTTACATAAAAGTCGATACTTTCTGGCAACGGGTTGTTGCTGATAAATTTTTTCCACGAGCTGTCGTTTTCAACATTCCATTTCTGAATGGCTTTTTCTTTAGTAACATATTCTGCTGTTTTTACGTACGGTAAAGCCGCTATGTATTGCTGCATAGAGTCGATTTGTTTTTTTGCAGCCGATGGGGTTATCCAGGCATGTACCTGGATATTTTCCCTAAACATTTCCCCTGATTTCTTAAGGTTTAGAAATAACCATCCTACAATACCAAAAAGAAATAATACCAATGCAACGCCTATTATTGCGTATGCATAAGAAGGTTTGCTGCGTTTTGAGGAAGCTGATTTTCCGAATTGAGACATGGGTTAATTCTTTTTTTGTTTATCTCCGGCTGAATGATTGGTTCAGACGGGTTTAAAATGTTGATCCGTGGTTTATAATCTTATAAAATACAATAAAGCGATAAGGGCAAAAGTAAAGGATTTTAGCTGGTTTACTGTACTTTTGCCCACTGCAAAAACGGTAAGTTGCCTTATTTATTTTTGCAAAATGCCATGGCGGACTGTGAATAGAGTTTAAATAACTTTTCTTTCACAAATGATTCATGAGCAATGCGGGAGACTTCAGGAATACAGGTTCAGTTAAGATAAATGTACAAGAGTGCGACGCCAATGAAGCTTAATAGAAGTGCATAGGCAGGGCTCAAAAAAAAATAAACATATGGAATACGATTTTAGAAAAATTGAACGGGAATGGCAGGAGAAATGGCAGAGCGACAAGGTTTACAGGGTGTCGAATGAGTCGGACAAACCTAAATATTATGTGCTGGATATGTTTCCTTATCCGAGTGGAGCAGGATTGCATGTTGGGCATCCACTGGGTTATATTGCCAGTGATATTTACAGCAGGTATAAAAGATTGAAAGGCTTTAATGTGCTGCATCCGATGGGTTTTGATAGCTTCGGTTTGCCGGCAGAACAGTATGCGATTGAAACCGGTCAGCACCCAGCAGAAACCACGCAAAAGAACATTGCTACATTTAAAGCGCAGTTGGATAAAATTGGTTTTTGCTACGATTGGGATAGAGAAGTACGCACCAGCGATGCGTCTTATTACAAATGGACGCAATGGATTTTTTTACAACTCTTCAATAGTTATTTCTGCAATACAGAAAAAAAAGCCCGTCCAATTTCAGTGTTGGTAAAAAAGTATGAAACCAGGGGTGCGATGCCCAAAATAGGCGATCCTATATCTGGGAAACATTTTACAGCAGATGAATGGAATGGATTTAGCAAACAACGCCAGGAAGAAATTTTAATGAACCGCAGATTGGCTTTTAGCAAGTACGGCGAGGTAAACTGGTGCGAAGCATTGGGCACCGTATTGGCCAATGATGAAGTAGTGAATGGGGTGAGCGAACGTGGCGGGCACCCGGTAGAAAAAAAGAAAATGCGCCAGTGGTATTTGCGCATTACTTCCTATGCGGACAGATTGCTGGAAGGTTTGGAAACAGTGGATTTTAGTGATAGCATGAAAGAGATGCAGAAGAACTGGATTGGTAAAAGTCAGGGTGCCGAAATGGATTTTGCCATTAAAGGAAAGGATAAAAAACTGAAGGTTTATACCACTCGTCCGGATACGATTTTTGGAGTGGACTTTATGGTAGTGGCGCCAGAACATGAGCTGGTTACAGCCATTACAAGTGCGGAGCAAAAAGACGCAATTGAAAAATATTTGAAGTATGTAAAAAGCCGCAGCGAACGGGAACGATTAGCCGAGGCTAAAACAATTACCGGTTGTTTTACGGGTGCATACGCTATCAATCCATTTGACGGAAAGGAAATTCCTATCTGGATTGCAGAATATGTATTGGCTGGTTATGGCACGGGGGCCATCATGGCGGTGCCTTGCGGTGATGATCGTGATTTTAAATTTGCACAGCATTTTAATATCCCAATCACAAATATTATTGGTGAATATTTTAATGGCGAAGAAGCCAATGCTACCAAAGAAGCAACCTTGCAAAACAGCGGTTTCTTAAATGGTTTGCTCATGAAAGATGCCATCGGTGTTGCAGTTGACAAAATTGAGGACATGGGCATTGGCATAAGAAAAGTGAATTACAGAATGCGGGACGCAGGCTTCAGCCGCCAGCGCTATTGGGGCGAACCATTTCCGATCATATGGAGCGATGGTATTGCCATTCCGCTGGATGCAGACGAGCTGCCATTGGAATTGCCACATGTAGATAAGTATGGTCCGGGCCCGGAAGGCGAGGGGCCGCTGGCGAATATTATCGATTGGATAAACCTGCCCGGTGGAAGAAGAGAAACCTCCACCATGCCGGGTTATGCAGGATCGTCCTGGTACTTTTTGCGCTATATGGATCCGCACAATGCAGCAACTTTCTGCGACCGTAAAGCCAGCGATTACTGGAACCAGGTAGACTTATACATTGGAGGAACAGAACATGCGGTAGGGCATTTATTGTATAGCCGCTTATGGACAAAAGTATTGTTCGATTTAGGACATATCGGATATGAGGAGCCGTTTAAAAAATTGGTGAATCAGGGGATGATAACGGGGAGTAGCAGATTTGTATACACTTTGAATCCAGTATTTGGATATAATCCCTTTGAAAAAGATCAATATCCTGATTTTTCGTTTCCGACAGTTTACGTTTCAAAAAAATATTTCGATAATTATGAAAACAACCAAGTTGAAGTAAGAGAAAAATTGGAATTTATTTTTAAAACAGAATACCAAGTGCCATTTGAATTCTCGTACAATTTTATAACAGGGCCTATTTCTATTCATGTTGATGTTAATGTTGTTGATGGAGTTGAATTGGATATTAATGCGTTTAAATCAAAACAAGGAAATAAGAATAGCGTGTTCGTAACAGAAGATGATGGTAAATACATCTGCGGTGTAGAAACAGAAAAAATGTCCAAATCAAAATATAACACAGTTAACCCCGATGAACTGTGCAATAAATTTGGCGCCGATACTTTCCGCATGTACGAAATGTTCCTCGGGCCTATAGAGCAGAGCAAACCATGGGATACCAAAGGCATTGAAGGGGTTCACCGTTTTTTACGCAAGCTTTGGCGTTTGTTTTTTGATGATGTCAAAGGCAAGGTTTGGACTGATTCAAAAGCTTCTGATGCAGAGTTAAAAGTGTTGCACAAAACCATCAAAAAGATTGAAGAAGATACGGAGCGTTTTAGTTTCAATACCGCCGTGAGCACCTTTATGATTTGCGTAAATGAACTGGCAGATATTAAATGTCATAAGAAAGAAGTGCTGGAAAATCTGTTGATTTTATTGACGCCCTACGCCCCACATATTGCGGAAGAATTGTGGAGCCAGTTGGGCAATGAAGGAACGATACTGGATGCAACTTATCCAAGTTTCAATCCGGCCTTGTTGGTAGAAAGCAGTAAAGAATATCCGGTTTCAATCAACGGAAAAGTAAGAACGAATATCAATCTGTCATTGGATTTACAACAAGCCGATGTAGAAAAAATTATCGGTGAAAATGAAATCGTACAAAAATGGCTGGAAGGCAAAGCGCCGAGGAAAGTAATCTATGTAAAGAATAAGATGATCAATGTGGTGGTATAATTCAACAGGGTGTGTCACCTCTTAAAAGTTGGCTCACCCGGTGTATTCCAGTAAGCTAAATTATATTTCATTAACCCTGCTTTAAGTTTTTTCTTTTTCTGGTTTTAGCTTTTTATATAGGAGGCTCTTTTCTGGGGTGAGCCACTCTTTAAGGAGTGACCCACCCAACAGTTCATAGGGTGGGTCACCTCTTAA
>JBGSMI010000297.1:0-3538 GCA_041740215.1 Ferruginibacter sp. | reverse complement strand
TGGGTTTCAGCGTCAGCAGGCAGGTTTTGCGTTGGGCGGAGCCATCAAAAAAAATAAAACATTTTATTTTATCAATGCAGAACAAACCATTGACATAAAGGATAACCTGCTTAGCTCTCCGCAATTGGGTGTAAATGCAAGCGTAAGAGGTCATAATTATTTTACCTATTTATCCGGAAAAGTTGATCAGCAATGGAACAGCCATTTTCATTCTTCTTTAAGAGCCAATATTGGCATTGTGAATATAGAACGCCAGGGTGGTGGATTAGATGGAGGGGTTACTTTTCCTTCTGCCGGCAGCAAGCAAGATCGTAATTCATTATTGATAGCATTTCAAAACAATTATACAAAAGGCAACTTCAGCAATGAAACAAATATTCAGTACAGTAGCTTCCGATGGAACTATGCCCGGCCTGTAAATACAAACAATCCACAGGTAGAAGTAAAAGCACCAGACGGATCAACTGTTGGCGTTTTCGGTCATCCGGGTTATGCATTCGATTCGCATGAAAATACAGTACAGCTCCAGGAAAAAATGAAATTCTATTTAAATAAACACACCTTTAAGGTAGGCGCTGAAGTTATGTCTGCCAAACATCAACTATACGGCGGTGGTGTTCCCAATGGTTATTACCAGGTACAGTTAACTGCAACGCAATTAGCGGCGCTAAAGGCATTGAATAAAGGTGCCGATCTTGACTATACTGATATTCCTTCAAACGCATTCGTGCCATATTACAATGTTGAACTTAGGCCCAATCAATTTGGCAAAACGCAAACCATTTCATCATTGTATGTCGAAGATCTTTTTTCTGTCAGCAACAGATTGAATCTGACCTATGGCTTTAGATACGATTACGATAATTTATCTAAAGGTGGTAGCAGCAAAGGTGACTATAATAATATAGCTCCCCGTGTAAGCTTTAACTACAAATTGAACGACCACAGCAGTATCCGTGGCGGTACAGGATTATTCTACGATAAAGTATTGTACACTATTTACAGTGATGCCTTGCAACAAAATACTACCGGAGCAGGTTATAAAACCGAAATACAGGCATTAATTGATAAGGGAATGCTGCCTGCCAATACAGACATTTCCAAAGTAACGTTTAACGGAAACCTTAGTGCCAGTGCGGTTAATGTTCCCTACCTCAATGGGCCTTCTGCTGCTTCTCTTCAAAACCAAAAAGATAATACATTCAGTTTTGAGAGAAGGATTCTAAATCCGAATGGTTACAATAATCCTTATTCATGGCAATCTACTATTGGCTACCAGTTGCAGCTAAACAGCAAATTGCTTTTTTATACGGATGTGGTTTATAACAGAAGTTATAATCTTTTTAGGCTGATCGATCTGAATGCGCCATCACCTTACCAGATACCGGCAAACGGATCAACGGCAAGAAGCCAGAATGCTGCAAGCCTTACCCGGCCTGTACCAATTATTACAGATGCTTCCGGAACTTATGGCTTAATAAACGGCCAAAAAGTGTATGGCGTTTCAAGAAACGTAACCATGACAGATGCAGGCGGAAAAGCCGAATACATCGGCTTATCGGTTAATCTTAAAAAAGATAAGGCCGGTGATAAATATGCTTACTTTCTGTCGTACACTTTGTCAAGTTTAAAAAACAATACAGATGATGTAAACTTCAGGGCATCTGATGCAAATAACTATGCCAATGAGTGGGGCCCATCCCTTAATGACAGGCGACATGTGATTAGTGCTGTATTCTATTATTATCCTGTAAAAGCATTCTCATTTTCATTAGCTACCTTGCTGCAAAGCGGCCAACCCGTTAATAGGATACCAGATGCAACCATCTACGGAACGACAGATTTAAATGGTGATGGTGGAAGTTTTGGTGATGCGTATGTAGGCAACAGTGATCGCCAGCCAGGTGAATCAAGGAATAGTGACCGGTTACCATGGAGCAAATTGTTTGATTTGGGTTTGCAGTATAACCTGAAGTTAAAGCATGCAGGTGTAGTTGAAATAAGGGCAGACATTTTTAATATTTTGAATACGCAAAACCTGAGTGGTTATAGTAACAATGCTACTCAGAGTAACCAGATACAGATTGGGCCAAAAGGAAATGGCATTGTACAAAAAAATGCAGGCGCTCCACGTCAGTTTCAATTTGGGCTACAGTATAAATTTTAGTACTAATCATTTGATTATAGAAATATGAAAGGAACAAGAATGATCAGGCTGGCTTTACAATTGTTGTTGCTTGCTTTTATTGTAATGAGTTGCAACAGCAATGCTGCAAAAGATACAAACGGCGATCCTGCAAAACTTTCATGGGATGAAATATTGAAAGATGCTAAAGGACAAACCGTAAACATGATGATGTGGCAGGGTGATCCTCAAATTAATAAATACATGAACGATTATATTGTTCCTGCAATAAAAGAAAAATATGGAATTAACCTGCAGATAAGCGCCGGGCAAGGCAACCAGATTGTTTCTATTTTAATGAGCGAAAAAGAAGCGAAGAAAACCGCAAGCGATATTGATATGTGCTGGATAAACGGAGAAACCTTTTACCAGCTCAGGCAGATAGATGGATTGTATGGGCCTTTTGTAAATAAACTTCCAAACGCAACATATATAGACTTCGAAAATCCTTTTATCAAATATGATTTTCAGGAACCAGTAGCTGGTATGGAATGTCCGTGGGGTAATGTACAATTGTGCATTATATACAATAAGGACAAAGTACCGGCTACCCCAAAAAACAGGGTGGAACTGGCATTGTATGTAAAACAAAATCCCGGCAGGTTTACCATAGGGGCAGACTTTACCGGTCTTACCTTTTTAAAATCGTTAATGATAGATATTGCCGGCGGCTCCAAAAACCTGATGGGGAAATTTGATGAAGCAAAGTATACAACATACTCTCATCAATTGTGGGATTATATCAACAGCATTAAACCATATTTCTGGAAGCAGGGAAAAACATTTCCAAATGCCGTTGCACAGATTCACCAGATGTTTGCATCAGGTGAATTGTATTTTACCATGAGCAATAACGACGGCGAAGTGGATAATAAAGTGGCTGAAAAAATATTTCCGGAATTTGCCAGGTCGTATGTTTTGGATGGCGGCACCATACAAAATTCACACTATCTCGGGATCACTAAAACAAGCGGCCATAAAATGGCGGCGATGGTTATCATCAATTTTATGATCTCAGCCGAAGCACAACTAGAAAAGAATAAATCCGCTGTTTGGGGCGATGGAACAGTACTGGATATTGCAAAACTTCCCGACACAATCAAGTCAAAATTTGATGCGTTACAGGAAAGAAAATATGGTCCACGCCGGGCAGATATTCAATCCAAAGCTTTAATGGAGCTGGCACCCGAATACATGATCCGACTTAACGAAGATTTTAGAAAATATGTTATTGAACAATAAAATAGCAAACAGGTTTGGGCTTAGCACTTTTCTGATGATGGTCGTCATACCATTTGCAGCAGGATTCTTATATGCATTACTATACTCTTTTGGTTTTAGTGGCGTACTTGC
>JBGSMI010000296.1:0-11198 GCA_041740215.1 Ferruginibacter sp. | reverse complement strand
CATAAATCCCTAGGCAAGAAATCGCCTAAAGAGTTTATGCCCAGGTTTGATGAAGAATTTAAATTCTTCATCAAACCTGACCTAAATAATAATTATTTATCGAATTTAGAGGTGTCCTAAAAAAGGGAAGCCTACACAACCAAACCATTAAAAAAAGACAAAGAAATATCTTTTGAGGTAGAATAGAATCTATTCCTTCGTAAGAAAAAAAAGGTTTGTTGATATTGCCAACAATGTCCATATAGGTTTGTACTACCAAAATACCAAGAAAAGGAAAAAACAACAGATATTCTTTGGCCTTAAAAAAGACATATATGCTGTCTTTATTTATGGAACAATAGATGCCAAATAGGTAAGCAGGAGTGAAATACACGAAGGATTGTATAACTAATAAACTTAGAGGGAGAGGTCTTTGAACAATGAGCGAAACAACCAAAGTGATTAGTATTATTAAGATTTGTCTTTTATGATTGGTCTCAATAAAGAGCGTATGTAAAGGATAACACAAAAATAGCAGCATTGCAAAAGGGATATACCAATAGGCTACAAGGTGATCGCCGCTAATTAGAAAAAGGAAAAATGGATAAATGTATTCATTCAAAATACCTGTTTTTTCAGGGGATATAAAGCGCGACCAAAAATCAGGTTCAAAAAAAATCCGGTATACTATTGGAATAATGGATAATATTAAATAAGGAATAAGGAGTCGTAACGCTCTTTTTTTTAGAAAAATAGCAGTCTTTCCTTTCTGATAAAAAACATGATGATATAAAAACCCGGATAAGAAAACAAAGACAATTGTTCCGCCCGCGGTAATATTAATCAAAAAGCGGTGCACAAAGGCATCTGGTGTAATGTTGGAAATACTATGACAATGAGATCCTACAATTAATAAGATGGCAAATGCCCTTAGGTTGGAAATTGATTGTAAGTACATAAAAAAATTTGGCTCAAGTTGTTTCTGTGAAGGTGCAATTTGTATTCAATATTCTAAATCAAAACCTCAATCTAGCTAAAGGGAAGAAGAATTAATTCATTTAATACCGTATATTGGGCACAACTCATAAAGTGTGTATGTATTAAAAAATCAGTAGGGGAACTTGTTGTATCATCCTTTTTGAATAATCGGATAAAAGGTGTATGTACTTTTAAAACGATTACCTATATATCGTGGTCTATATCTGGAGATTTTTGAGAAGAGGCTTTGCAAATGCGCTGCGGTAAAAAATTTGGTTTGGTTCACCATGGCTATCATTTTTGAGGATGACATATAATGATTTTCATTATTGGCCATACTGTATATAGCCGCTGCAACGGGGTAGGGTTTTAACACAACACCGTCATTTAGTGCTGTTTTTTCATGAAAATAATATAAGAGCGGTTGCTCAACCAGTAATTGGTTAAATAAATCCTTTCTGATAATAATACAGGTGCCACAACGCACATTAAAATTACTCCGTATTTTCCAAGCCATTCTTTTTCCTTCTACATAGAAATAACCCTTGTCAACAAACCATCCTGGCATATTGCTCCCTATTTTGGCATTCACATAGTTACTTATGCCATTGTGGATACAATCATCGGAATCGACAACCATAAAATAGTCGATTTCAAAGTTATTGTTCGCATATTCGTATGCACTCAAAATCTTTTTGGCTTTATCCGCCTCTTTTAGCTGCCTATCTTGTTCCCAGTCACTATTGGTTAGTTTAGGAATATCAAAAGTTACCTGATGGTAATGAACTTGTGGGTGTTCAAATTTAGGTTCGGGCAATTCATGGCATGCCACCACGATCTGAAAATCCCGGTCTTTTTGCCCGTTTATAGATTTTAGAGTTCGGGTTACCAATTCACTGAATTTAGCCCAATCAGTGGAAAGTTTTTTACTTTTTACGGGTACAAGGAAGCAAATCATAGGTAATTGTTTTTGGTTCAAAAAATATATGCGCGGGTATGTCCTTCATAACTTAGTTCTTGGTGTTGTTCTAATTTACTGGAAGGAGAATTGTCTCCTAATTTTTAATCCTAAACATAGGCATGTTTTACTGTTAAAAGCAGGTATAAAAAATAGCTTGTGAATGGGATTGGTGTTTCCAATTCCTATCTTAGAATTAATCGGGTAAACTTCCAACGTTTTCAATTGAACCAACAGTAAACGTAAGTCCTTCCAGGTATGAAGACGGTATTTAAAGACTCTTATAATTAACGCAAAAACAATGGCCTGTTGTTTGGCCTTCAATTTCATTACAGTGTTAGCGTAATTTTTATGCGAAATGTCCAAGTTTTGAATCAATAAACGAAGTTCTTTAATGGCTTTCACCATACCGTCAATGAATTCCTGATTTTTTTTGGGATCCTTACTTCTTACGATAGAACCTGCAACCAAAACATATCGATGCGCATCCAGATTTACTTTGGAAATTCTAGTGGATTGTAAAAAGACAGTTGCTGTAAAAATAAGGTCTTCATAGGCTTGCATATGCTCTATAAACCGTATTCCGCTGGTTTGTAAAAAGTTTCTATGTATTACATACCTCCAAGCTTGATTTCTGAAATCATGTGCTGCAATATAGCTAATACCATCCATGACCGGAAAGGCTAACTCCTTTTGATTTTCAACCGGAGAAGCAAGTAAATCGGACAGTGCGCCTTCTTCTATATCTTTGGTGTCAAATTCCAGTATTTCAAGATTGTTCTGATGGCATAATTCTAAAAGACAATGCAAAACGTTTGGAGCAAGATAATCATCGGCGTCCAGAAAATAGAGATAATCACCCTTTACCTCCTTTAATGCCCGATTTCGTGCCGCACTTGGGCCTTGGTTGTGTTGGCGAATTAAATGAATATTTGAATTCGTGTTTTTTTCTGCGAACTGCTCAACCAGAAGTGCTCCGGAATCTTTAGAACCATCATCTACAATTATAATTTCATAATCATTTGGTGCAATGTCTTGGGTCAGAAGACTTTCAAGGCACCTCTTTATATACTTTTCTTTGTTGTATAGAGGAATGATTATACTTAATTTCATTGCTGGGTTTGGTTAGGTTCTAAGGTCAAATTGTGAATATGAATATCTAAAAACTATTTTGGTTAAACTAGGTAGAAGGCTTTAAACATTTGAATTCTGTCTTTTTTATCTCGCCAAATAACCACCATCTACCGGTATTACGCAGCCGGTTACATAATCACTGGCCGATGAAGCTAAAAAAACAGTTAAACCTTTTAAGTCGGCTCCCACCCCCCATCTTTTCATAGGTACCCTCAACATCACCTCCGCCGTTCTTACGGGATCATTAATCAGTGCCGTATTCAATTGGGTGTCCATATATCCCGGAGCAATCGCATTAACACAAATACCTTTGGCCGCCCAATCATTGGAGAGCGCCTTGGTCAATTGTCCCACACCTCCTTTAGATGCTGCATAGGCCGGTATGGTAATACCTCCCAAAAAGCTCATCAAAGAAGCGATATTTATAATTTTTCCGCCACCATGTTGCAACATAGTGTTGGCGGCATGCTTGCAGTAGTAAAAAGTGGCATCAAGGTTAATTGCGATAACCTTACTCCATTCCTCATCCGGAAATTCTTCACTGGGGTACCTTCGTTGGATACCTGCAGAGTTAATAAGAATATCGACTTTTCCACCCAATGCTGCAAGTGCCTCTTCATACGATTTGGTTATTTCTGCCCGCTTGCTTACATCGGCCTTTATTGCATGAACATGTAGGCCGTCCTTTTTGAAGTTTTCGCATATGCCAAAGACGCGATCGTCAAAATCAATGATGACCACTTGTGCGCCTGCTTCAGCTATGGCTTCCACCATTGCAACACCAAGATCTCCCGCACCTCCAACTACAATTGCTTTTTTACCTGATAAACGAAACGATTCTAATATATTTGATTTCATATTTTTTTGTTTTAACCCATAAATAAACCACCATTAACATCTAACACGGAACCTGTGGTAAAGCCCGCTTCATCACTAGCAAAATAACAAGCTGCGGCTGCAACCTCTTCGGGTGTTCCAAACCTTCCCAAGGGGAAACGCTGTCGCAATTTTTCCAGTACTTCCGGGCTTCGCGCCGCTGACATATCCGATTCAATGGTACCGGGGGCAATACAGTTCACGGTTATCTTTTTAGGGGCAAGTCTTCTGGCCAAACCATAGGTTAAGGCTATGATTGCTCCTTTTGAGGCGCTGTAAGCCATTCCATTTTCAAAGCCACCCATTCGTCCGGAATTAGAAGATATGTTGATCACTCTCGGAGCCTTACTTTTTTCTAAATATTTAATTGACTTTTGAATGGCGGTAAACGTTCCCCTGAGATTAATGGCCAAAACCTTGTCCCAATGCGCTGTGGTCATTTCTTCAATACTGGCCATATCCAAAATACCTGCACTGTTAACCACTATATCAATTCCTCCAAAAAAGGAGTTGGTTTTTTCCATTGCGTCTTCAACGGATAATTCATCGGAAACATCACATTGTAACCCAATAACCCTAGTTCCTGTAGTATCTATCATTTCAGCTGCTTTTTCAGCACTATGACCAATCTCAGAAATACTTAAAATAGCCACATTATAGCCAAGTTTATAAAATTTCGTTGCAATCGCAAACCCAATATTTCTCGATCCTCCGGTTACAACGGCTGTTCTTATTTCTTTATGCTTTGTTTTATTGTCTAATTCCATATGCTATATTTAGTGGTATTTAGTTGCATCAAAATGTTCAAGCCAGGTCAAGATCATATTATTTCCTTGCGCATCCGTAATCTTTAAATGGTTTTCAAATTCGGTAATTGTATGGTTCAATTGAAGAACGGAATCTGTTACTACATAAATTCTTGCAAAAATCTGTCTTTCAGTTCCTAACCATTCTTTTTGAACCGTATCCCCGTGTTTAAAACGTTGCATAACAAATATAACGTCATTATTTGTTTTTATTTTATCGAGGCCTTCAATTGACTCAATTTTCCCCTCTTTGAGAAGGACCCAAATAGTTGAAGCAATTTTTCCCTTAAACGTCGGATCATTTTTCTCCTGAAAATCATCTTCTCCCAAAACCCCTGTAAATGCGTAATTGATGAGCATTTTCCGATGATCAAACCCATTGATGTGGGCCAAATGAATATGAGGTGCTTCACCCTGTAGTCTAAACCCCGGATCGTAAGCATAAAAAGTGCCGTTCTCCACAAAAAATTGAATGTTAAGAACACCGTCCTTGATGTGTAGGGCCTTAAAAAACGCACTTAGCTTGGGATGGGCCTTTTCTTCAAATAAAGCTGCATATTTAGAAGGATAGATTGCCCCAATACCAACAGGACTCAAATCTCCTTGTTTTTTTGTGGTTATTCTATCATACGTGGCGGATAGATAGGGTATGCCGTTCCTGAAGGTATAGTAGGCAGCCATATCATCGCAGTCCATATATTTTTCTACCAGAACCACACCTTTTTTGGAATATTTCAAGGCGGTTTTCACAGATTCTTGGTAATCCTTATCATCCCGGCATATTTTCATACCCACCCCGCCACCGCTATCCACGGGTTTAATCATCAGGGGGAAATCAACATTCTTGGGCTTTTCAATACTGGAACTTTCATCTAGATAAATTCCCGGGATGTCTTGTATGTTATGTTCAAGACAATATCTTTTAAAACCATCCTTACTACAAAAGGCTTCTATAGCTTCTTTGGTGGCATAACAATGCATGTTCAGTTTTTCGCAAATTTCCCTGTACGGTTTTACCAAAATATCGGCGACACCCACCAGTACAGCATCTACTTTATGGTCTTTGGCCAGTTGTACAATTTTATCCACCTCAAAACCATCGATATGGAATGATTCTGAAGCATTTTTTTTTGCAGGAGCATCAGGATTGGGATCAACAACAATGGTATAAATACCCATTGCAATTGCGGTATTCACCAAGACGGCTGTTTCAGGATTTCCTCCAAGTATAATAAGTTTTTTCATTTGTAGTTGTATAATACGCTTAAATTTATATCTCGTTTCCACGAACAAACGTCGGAAATAGTGGTTCTCTGTTTGGGTTAACTATTCTCAATTATTTAAATATTTAAAATCATTATCAAACCCCAGATGAACAAGTAGCTTTTCAATTTCTTTTATATCAGTGTTTATACTTACGATCTTTTTTTCATCCATACCCATTAGGATCAATTCTTCTTTGATCCAATCGTAATAGGAGGGATGTATCGTTGCTATGATTAGGTAATCAAATTCGGCATTGTCAAAAGAACTCATGGGTTGTACAAAATTTCCGCCTATCTGTAATTCGTGGTAATCCAAGTCTATCCATTTAACAACTTCAAAAAAATGGTTTTTAGAATTGGTAGATAAAATATGTTGCCCAAAAGAGCCCGAGCTATAAACAACCACCTTGGATTTAGAGGTGACATTTACAAAGGGATTAAAAAGTATTTTTCCGTTTTCATCGTAGATTAAACCACCGGATCGCACCAAAATTTGAGAATACAAATAGTAGGTGAGCTGTGTTGTGAGGTTTTTGTTGTCTAGTACGGATTGCAATTTCGAAAGTAAAAAATTCATGAGCAGACCTAACCTATAGTATTCCGTTTTTGGGTTTTCAATGGATTTTACAATAGAATCATGTCGTTGCCTGTAGTAATACAAAGGAATACTGCTTATAGCAACACTTGCTGCAATGGACAGGTAGGCATAGGTAATAGCCGCATCCTCGCCCATAATAATTTCATTGGGAACATCATATAGAATTTGAGCCAACAATGTTCTTTTGAAAAGTTTATTCCATACATAGGTAGATATGCCATGTTCACAGAAACGGTCATAATAAATGGCATTTGGCAGAATGGTATCCCGTATTTCCTTAGCTCCAAAAAATCCGGTTAATTTTGGCGATATGGTTTCTATTTTTCCATCAAATTCCCGAAAGTGACCGGTAACCACAAGGTCACAAGCATTGGCTTCCATCATTTTGTACAGGATGTCCAAATAATATTTGTCTACCCAATCATCACCATCCACAAAGGCTATATATTTTCCTTTTGCTGCTGTTAATCCCGCTTTCCGGGCACTTAACAGCCCTCCGTTTTCTTTGTGAATTACCTTTACCCTGGTATCTGCTTTGGCGTAATCATCGCAAATTTTCGGGCAGTTGTCAGGGCTACCATCATCTACCAAAATAAGCTCGAAGTTAAAAAAAGATTGTTTTAAAAGGCTATCAATACATTTGGGCAAATAGCGTTCAATTCGAAAAATTGGAACAATTACACTAATTTCAGGAGTACTTAGTACATTCATATTTTAGTAGTTCAAGGTATGGGCGGTGCCATTAATCTCTTTTTTGGCCTTGTATTTGGAAGCGGTCAAGCGCCTATCAAAACAATTAGAGGTACTGTTTGCATAGGATAGCGCGTACGTTTGAATCTTACTAGTGTCAATATCAATCGCTACTACCAGAGCCTCGGAAGTAGCCACACCTCTTTTTTTTCCTAATTTACAAATAGGTCTTTCTAGAGGATCTAATGGTTTGTTCGAGATTTTGTTTATCACAGTAGTGTTAAAATTAAGCATAAATTCAATTAAATGTATTCCCCCCCGGTAATTCGTAACAGGGAACCGGTGGTCATTGCCGATTGGTCCGAAATAAAATATAGCACCGCCGGTACGGGGTCAAAACTAGTAAGCATCCTGCCCATAGGAACTATAGCGGAGGCCTTACGCTTCAATTCATCTTCACTGATGCCCTGCTCGGTTCTCAACGCCAGTTCTCCTTCTGTGTTGGTCCATCCCATAACCAAATAATTGGATCTTATGCCGTACTTGGCATAATGATGCGCAATATGATTGGATAAGGTGTAGAGGGCATTCTTGGTAAGTGCGTAGGGAGCCCTATCCATTTCACCATAATCCATATGGGCCGAACCAAAGAAAACAATGGAACCGGACTTTTGATGTATCATGGTTTTTAGCACCTGTTGTAACAAGAAAAAGGGTGCCTTGAGGTTTACGTTAAAGACACTATCGTAGGTAGCCTCATCGGCATCCAGAAGCGACGCTACCGGGGTAATACCTGCATATAAAACCAAGGCATCTATCCTGCCAAACCGCTTCATTGTGGCTAGGTAAAAATTTTCTATTTCTTGTATACTACTTAGATCAAGTTCATGAAAATAGAGCTTTTCTTCCGATTGCAGCGATTGCATAAGTTGATTTCCTTCAGCAAATTTTCGACCACAAAAAGCGACATTGTACCCCTTTTCCAAACACGCCTTCAATATTTCTTTGCCGACACCCTTGGTACCCCCTAAAATTAGTACTGTTTTCATTGGCTCCATTTAGATTGATACAAGATAACGCATTTCACTTTAAATTAGTATTATTTACTTTACGCTATTCATTTCCCATAAATGTTTCCATGGTTGCATGATTCGCTGCTGAAATATCGGCTCCTTTAATTACTTTTTGGAGGGTCATAGAAAATATTTTAACATCCAAGGAAAAAGATATATTATCGACATACCACACATCGTATTCAAATTTTTTGGCCCAAGAAATAGCGTTTCGTCCGTTTACCTGTGCCCATCCGGTAATGCCCGGCCTTACTAGGTGGCGCTTTCGCTGTTCTTCACTATAGCGCGGAAGATAGGAAATAAGAAGGGGTCGTGGACCTATTAAGCTCATATCGCCCGTGAGGACATTCCATAATTGCGGCAATTCATCCAGCGAACTTTTTCGAACAAACTTCCCTATTTTGGTAATGCGCTCCCCATCGGGTAATAGTGCTCCGTTGAGGTCTTTTTTGTCGTTCATGGATTTAAACTTCACGATCTTAAAAATTCGTTCATTTTTACCCGGGCGAGCTTGGAAAAAAAAAGGTTTCCCGTTGTTGGCAAAGGCCAATAGTAGGGCAACCACAAGTATAATAGGACTGGCTAGTAGGAGCAATAATAGGGCAAATCCAAAATCTAAAATTCGTTTTACTACTTTGGGGTACATAGCATTTAATGTATCATTCTGGGGGTAAATCCCTCGCCTTTAGGCGACGACTTTAGTATGTTCCTCCGCTTTTACTTTACTTTTTTGTTATGCCTATACAAGATTGAGCAGAGCGGTTGGTGTTGCCTCTTATTTCTTTAGTCGCCTTTAGGCGAAACAAAACCTATCGGCCTTTAGCCGATAGTAGTTTAGTTTCGCAGCAAAAGTAGGCAATACTCGGATAAAGCTCCTAAGGATTTAGACCAATAACCTTAATACTAGGTAAAATGGAACTACAAATTTTGAAATACGAAGGTAGAAGTGGGAAGTATGTAGATTCTCTGTGCACTAACCAACATTACTTCATAGATAAGACCTCCCCTAATCCCTCCCAAGGAGGGGAATATACTATATATAAGTTTTGAACATGCAGATAAATCATACTGCGTATATGTTTCTAACTTCGTAGTTGTGTACTCGTTGTCCAAGACAACCGACAATTAAAGAAAGTTTTCGGTTTTATTTTTTGAGTTTGTAGTTGAACTTGATTCTTGAATAGCAATCAATCCATCAACGAATAACGAACAACTTAACCCTTATTAAACAACAAATCATTTACCACTCCTACAAATTGATTACATAAAATGGCTTTGTCATAGGTGCTTTCCGCCAATTTCCTCGCGTTACGGCCCATAAGGGCTAAGCGCTCCGGATCTTTTTTAAGTTCTAGAATTTTGGCTACAAAATCTGTGGGCGATTCTGGATCTACATAGAGGCCACATTGATTGGTTTCTACCATGGTCTTTGTCCAGCCCTTAGAATTAACGATAATAGGTTTGCCTGCAGACAAAGAATCGAAAAGCTTGTTGGGCGAGTTGGTGTACAAAATAGGGATATTGGCAAAGGTGACCAGGCTAACATCGCAAAGATTTACCAAATCTGAAGCTTCCGCGATACCAAAAGCCCCCAGATAGCGCACATTGTAAAGGTCTTCTTTTTTACAAGATTCCACGAGCGCATCTTTCATAGATCCCGCCCCTATAAAAATAAACTCAATATCAGCATGGGTTTTTAGTAGCTTGGCAGTGTCTAAAATATAGTCTATTCCGTTAGAAAGGCCCATAGAGCCAAAGTAAACCAATTTAAAATTATCTTTTTTAAGCCGGTACTTGTCTAAAAGTTCCAAATTATGCAGTCGAGGAAAGAAGTGGTCTATTTTAGACATATTGGGGATCATGCTCACTTTACTTTGCGATATTCCGGTTCGTAGCACACCCTCTTCCATGCCCGGGGATAATGCCACAATATGCGCAGCGTTTTTATAGATACTTTTTTCTAACCACAAGGCGGCGGTTCTCAGGAAAACATTGTTTAGTGCGCCCATCTGTATGGGGACCTCTGGCCAAAGGTCGCGTACCTCAAAGAGATAACGCGTACCTTTAATTTTTTTAAGGAGTAGGGCAGGGATACCTATGGTGAGCGGGGTAGAGGTGGCAATAACCAACGCAACTTTTTTTTGTTTAAAAGCCTCCCGCGTACTTTTCCACATAAATCCTGCATAGGCTTTTAGTCTTCCCAGGAATCCTAAATTCTGACTGTAATGCGCTTTTAAATAGTGTACGGTAATACCATCTACTATTTGTGTAGAACTCTCCTCACCCTTGTCTCGGGTACTGGTAATCATGACTACTTCATGGCCGTTTTTAAGCAATTCCTGGCTTATCCAATAGGAGCGGGTACTGCCTCCGTCTTTGGGAGTATTAAAGTATTGGTGAATGTAAAGGATTTTCATTTATGTTTATTATGATACAAGCTGTTTGTTTATAGCTCGGGTTATAAATTATTTTTCTGCTTATAAATGATAAATTGGTTAAATCTCTTCAGAGGGTTTTATTAATTTTAAAGACTCTAGTTAAAATTAATATTATGATCGAATGAAATTATTTTATGGCTTAAGCATAGTTTAATATAAAAATCATATAAGACCGTTGCCGAATAGTAATTTGAATTTTTGGATTTAATTTGGTTACTTTTTTTGATCAATTTAATTTTTCAGGTTACTTTTTATTCATTTTTTGCTTTTTTTGCTTTGTTTTTTTCTTAATTTTTGCAATTGGACGCAATTATCCCAGGACTTCGATATAAATTGTAGCCTATTGCCTCCATCAGGTTTTGCGTGTGCATTTTTTCGATGCCCCTGTACCTTGCCATACCGC
>JBGSMI010000259.1:0-19671 GCA_041740215.1 Ferruginibacter sp. | reverse complement strand
ACTTGTAAAAATGCCGGGGTTAAATTTTTTATACATGAAAACTTTCGTTGGCAGGCACCTATCCGAAAGTTAAAGAATGCATTGGATGCCGGCGTAATCGGCAAACCGTTTAAAGCACGTGTTTCATTTTGTTCAGCGTTTCCGGTATTTGATAACCAGCCATTTTTAGCAACATTGGATCGGTTTATTCTAATGGACATTGGGTCGCATGTGCTGGATATTTGTCGTTTTTTACTTGGCGAAGCCAGCAGTTTATATTGTCTTACACAGAGAGTAAATGCAGCAATAAAAGGGGAAGACGTAGCCAATGTACTAATGAAAATGAACAATGGGTTACACTGTTACGCAGAAATGAGTTACGCCAGCATTTTAGAAAAAGAATCCTTTCCCCAAACACTGGCTTTAATTGAAGGCGATAAAGGAAGCCTGCAATTAACCAATGATTTTGAATTAAAAGTTGTTACCCGTGATGGAATTATTGTTAATCAGGGAATGTGTTGAACAACCAGTAGAAATTATTCAAAGCGATGGCTATTACCCCATTTTTGATACAATAGACCTCCGCCTGAAGTGGACAAACCTGCTTTTTTGAAGCAGTGAATTGATCTTATCTGATTTGGGTAAACCGTTGCAGTAATAAATGTTGCTCACTCTGGTGGCGGTTTCTATTGCTTTCGAAATTTAGTGCATGATTTCAAAACGCATGTCAAAATAATTATTTCGTTTCGAAATAATTATTTTTGTTAGATTTAGCGGCTAAAGAAAGTTTTAAATAATGTAATTGCACAATCATGGAGATATTAAAGGCATTTGAGAATATAAAAGCCATAAAGATTGAAAATCCGGTTGATAAGATTATTAAACAACTCAGGAATTTAATATCCTCAGGCCAGCTTAAGCCCGGTGACCGTTTGCCGGCAGAGCGAATTTTAGCGGAACGTTTTGCTGTAGGTCGTGGTTATATCAGAGAAGCAATTATGAAACTTGAATTTTATGGCCTTTTAAAAACCTCCCCGCAAAGTGGTACCTATGTGTCTGGTTTTAGCCTAAAAATTATAGATAGTATTTTTACTGACATTATTAATTTTAATAAAGGCGATTTTGCTTCCATGATTGAGGCAAGGTATTATTTAGAGATCAATGCAGCAGGCCTTGCTGCGGAGCGCCGTACTGATGACGATATGAATTTTATGAAAGATGCGCTTGCGGAATATGACGAAAAAGCGAAGAATGGCTTGTCGGTAGTGAATGAGGATATGCTTTTTCATATCAAACTGGCTTCTGCTACAAAAAATACTGTTATAGAGTCGATGTTGCTTATCATAATCCCCGATTTGATTAAAGTAATTGTGGAGAACGATATATGTAACACCGACAGAACTAAAACCTCCATTCCAGAACACCATGCAATTTTGGATGCCATTGAAGTAGGTGATGCCAAGGCTGCTGAAAAAGCCATGAAAGGGCATCTCCAAAAAATAATGGATACCAGAGAATCGTTCCAGATCAAATAATCCTCAGGTAAACATAATTTTTTTCTTACATCAATCAACACGGACCTGTGTTGCTATAGGTTCGTGACCTCTCTTAGGGTATTGTTTTTCCATCCCTTCCCTTCAATTTCTGTTCCTCAAAGTCGGCTTAAAATTATTTTTTATTTTTTAAGAATTTAATTGACTACATTTATATTGGTTAACCAATTATTGGATATCCAATTCACTAAATAAAACTTGGTTATGAAAAACTCTGGCGTATTTAGCAATATTGAAACTTTTGTTATTGAGAACCCGGTCGATAAAATTATTAAATAAAGCATTACTTATTTCAAGCGGTCAGTTAAAGCCTGCAGACGGTTTGCAGGCAGATCGGATTTTAGCCGAACGATTTGGCGTTGGCCGGGGCTACATAATGGAGGCTATTTTAAAATTGGAGTTTTATGTACGCTTGAAAACCTCTTAACATAGTGGTAATTGTATAGCCGGCTTTAGTGTCAAAATACTGGAAAGCATTTTTTGCAGATATCATCTCTTTTAGTAAGGAGGATTTTGTATCGGTTATAGAAGCAAGTTATTGGTTTGAAATAAACGCTACAGGTTAGCGGTAGTCAGGAGAACGGAGAAAAGGATATTGATCAATTGAAAGAAGTCCTTTATAAGTATGATACAATATTTGCAAACAAACATTCTTTAGTGGAGAGGGCGCACTTTTTCATATTAAAACAGCTTTGGGGACAAAAAATTCTGTTATTGAAGCAATGATATTGGTACTCGGTAAGGATCTTATAAAAGTCATCCTTCTCGTTGCCGGAAAGGATGGTAAAATTAGAAATTATGCTATTGGCCAACATCACAAATAATGGATGCCATCATCAACAAGGACAATGTGACTACACGTGATGCTATGCAATTGTATCTAAAGGAGATGATGGAAATGCGTTTTAAAATTCACCTATCAAAATAAATGTAGGGCATCTGTAAGTTTAAAATGGGTTTGATTATTGAAACCGTAAAGTCCGTTTAAAACGCTTTGTTATGCAATTAATACTGTTTGGGTATGCGATTTTAGCCCGTATCGCTATCCGTTACTTGATGCACCTGATATTATTGTTCTGGAATTTGAAACTGTAATACTAATGCAATTTTAAAATAACGCAGCCTTTTCATGTTGCTTTTAAAAATCGATGATACCATTCGTTAAAATATCAAATGTTGGGGTGCTTTTTTTTCAAAGGCTGAAGATTTCGGCTACTTCGTTATTTCTACTGACTTTGGTGATTGCTTTTAGCATGGAACCTGGTGAGCAGTTGATCACCATCAATAATCCTTTAGCGGTTGGCAGAAACAATGAAGTGATAACGATTAAAAGAAATTTATTCGGTAATGTACCAAGCCATCTTTTTCCATTGGTTAAAAAAAACAATGCAAGGTGCGTTACCCAAACACTTGATGTAAACAATGATGGCCGCTGGGATGAGCTGCTGATAGAAGTAAGTTTGGCAGCAAACTCAACCGATACGTTACAGGTAAGCTGGGTTAAAAAAAGCGAACTGCCCTTGTTTCAAAAGCGAACGAATGTACAATTGAGTGAGCGCTCCGACAATGCCATTCCATCCTTAGAAATAAACCAGGCCATTCGTTACCGGGGTTTTACCCAAAACATTGCAAAGCCATTTTACCAGATGGAAGGACCGGGTATTGAAAATGACAGAGTAGCGTTCCGGTCATTCTTCGATTACCGAAACGGGAAAGACATTTATGGTAAAATAGTAGATACACCAATTTTGGAGAGAGTGGGGGTGGGGGCTAGTTGGCATGAAATGCAATATTGGGGTAAAGATATTCTAAAGGTTGGCAATTCATTAGGCGCAGGCGCATTGGCGGTGGAGGATAATCAACAGATCATTCGGTTGGGTGATGCCGATACAACAACTTTTAATGTTTTGTATGAAGGCCCATTGCAGGCGTCATTTGTTCTGGATTTTAAACAATGGGATGTTGCCAATGGTAAACAAAACGGAACTGAAACAATTTCTATCAGCAGAGGAAATTATTTTTATAAAAATGACATTACACTTTCCTTAAGCCGCCTTCAATATCTGGTTGTAGGTTTTGCCAATTTTGGAATAGACAGACTTGCGTATTCAGTTTACAACAAAATGTTTAGTGCTGTTTCTACTTTTGGAAAACAGGCTGATGGTACCAACACAAATCTTGGATTGGCCATCATGTTTCCTACTCATGAATATGTTCGCCATGCAACTACAGATAGTTCTTCGCCTGTTTCCAATACTTCTTATGTATCATTAAACCCTTCATCTAAAAAGACCATTTACTTTTTTGCCTGCTGGGAAAAAACAGACCAACTTTTTGCAACAAAGCAGGGATTTACAAACTACCTGCAGCAAACCGCTGATTTATTAGCAAACCCGATCAATATAAAAATGATTTATAAAAAATAAAACATGGAAAGAAGAAATTTTGCAGGACTCTTATTATCACTGACTACAGGAACAGTTTTGGCACCACTACTGGTAAAAAGTAATGCAGCAGGAGGAGCTATATTTACTCCGGTTGTAATGTTTGAAGATAAAGGTCTGCCTGCCAATCTACCTGAAAATATAAAGCAGTTAATCCGCAACGTTCAGCAGCAGGAATATAAATCAGTTAATACCGACTGGGATGGAACCATACAAATTGAAGGATTATTGCGGTTTGCAAAAAGAGGTTATAAAGAAGGCCTCGACTACGGGAGCAGATGGTTTAATTATCATGTTCAAAATGATAATAAACTTACCGACGAGGAGTATTACAAACAATATGATGGTCCGCATGCAAGAATATTAAGGGATGGGCCGCTGGCTTTTGTAATCTACTCTGCCAATCTTGGCGTATCATTCCCAGTACATGAATTATACAAATTAAATAACAGCAAAATTGCCAGGCAGGTTTGTATGGATGTAGCCGATGCCATCCTGCATTATGCAGGGCGTGACCGGTTTGGAATGCTGGCCCACGATGATTTCAATTATATCAATTTCGCTATTCCTGATACCGCTTATTGGGCCACCCGTGCCAATGCCATTGCCGCATCATTAAGTAGTAACAAAGGTGTTGCGGATATTTATTGGAAGCAATCCATTTATCAATTAGACCAGGGTATAACATATTTTTTCGATAATGAAAAAGGGTTGGTACGCACTGGATTGTTTAAAGGTGAACCGGCAAAAACATATTGGTGCCGATCTCAAGGCTGGCTGATTTGGGCAATCACCGGGTTGCTTCGGTATTTACCAGCTACACATCCATATTTTAAAAAGGCAGCGGCAACCATGAAACTAATTGCGGATGGTGCGGTAAAACATCAAACCAATAGCGGTGCATTGCATGTGTTGGTAGATGACCCATCTACGCCCGAAGAAGTAACAGGTATGGCAATGGTGCTGGCATCTGTAAAAGAAGGAATGCGTAAAGGATGGATACCAAAGCATTACAACGACTTCTGTAATAAAGGTTGGGATTATATCCGGAAAAGTGTAGACGAAAAAGGCAACCTGCACAACGTTTACACAGGTTGGGCTGTAACTGCCGAAGAAAAGAAAGTATACCTGATGGACAAAAATTTCAGGGGTTTTGCAGTAGGTATCATCATTGTTGCTGCAGATGAAATGACAAGAGAATAACTTAAAATAAAATTGATGCCGATAACTATTTTTTCTATATCACAAGCAGAAGCTTCATCGATCATTGAGGCGGTAATCCGGAAAGCAATGCTTGACGGGGGAGGTCCTGTAGCCTTGGCGGTGGTGGATTATGCAGGACGTTTGGTAGCTTTTGCAGCGATGGATAATGTGATGCCGGCCAGTATTAAACTGGCACAAAGCAAAGCATATTCTGCGGTGGTTGGCAAAAGGGACACCATTCACTGGGCATCTACCAAAAAAAATCCTGAGCAGATCGACTTTGATATGCGAAACTGGACAGATGACAATTTTACCTGTTTTACTGGTGGCATTACCATTCAATACCATGATCAAATCATTGGCGGTATTGGGGTAAGTGGCAGAAAAGGTAAACGGGATGCAGGCGATACTTTAATGCAGGATAATGAACTGGCAGAATATGGAAGGTCGATGCTTCCGGTATAAAATACAGGTGAGCAAAACGATTGCAAAAAGACAAATGCAGAAAATTAACTGCTCAAAGATTAAAATAACAAAAGCAAATTTTAATAAGAACCTAACATGAATAAAAAGCAATTACCCGGCACTGATATTATGCTTTCGCCGATCACTTACGGAGCTTTTGCAATAGGCGGATGGTTTTGGGGCGGAGCCGACGAAGGCGAAGCAATCAAAGCCATTGAAACAGCCATCGATTCCGGAGTAACCACCATAGACACCGCACCAATATATGGCATGGGGCATAGCGAAAATGTGGTGGGCAATACCATTAAAGGCAAACGGGATAAAGTGCAGTTGTTAACCAAATTCGGCATGCGATGGGATACTCTGTCAGGCGATTTTGCCTTTGATACCAACGATAATGATGGTACGCCTGTAAAGGTTTATAAATTCAACGGAAAAGAAAGTGTGATAGAAGAATGCGAACGCAGTTTAAAAAGATTGCAGACAGATTATATTGATTTATACCAGATGCACTGGCCCGACAGCACAACTCCTGTTGAGGAAACAATGGAAGCTTTGCAAATTTTGAAAGACCAAGGAAAAATAAGGGCTGCCGGTGTATGCAATTGCCCGGTTGATTTATTAAAAAAAGCCATTTCCGCTTTTCCGTTATCAACCAACCAGGTTGGCTATAGTATGGTAAATCGTTCTATTGAAAATGATCTGGTTCCTTTCTGTTTGGAGAATGGAATCGGGATATTGCCGCATACCGCTTTGCAAAAGGGTTTGCTCACCGGTAAAATAAAGCCGGGCCATCAATTTGGCGATGGAGACCACCGGCCCACTACATTATACTTTAAGCCACACAACCACAACGAAGTAATGAAGATGCTGGACCGGGTTAACTTCATAGCAGTTGAAAGGGGCATCAGCCTTGCGCAACTGGCTATCAACTGGACCATGCAACAGCCTGCAGTCACTTCGGTATTAGTGGGTGCCAGAAATGCGGAGCAGATGTTGGACAATGTGAAAGCAACTTCATTTCTTTTATCGCCGGAAGAAATCAAGGAAATCAATAATGTACTGACTCAAATGGATTTAAAACTGTAATGCGAATGAAAAATATCTCACTTAAAATATCGATTGGCTTCACCTTACTTTCGTTGATTTCAACCATCGTATTATTTGCTCAAACCAACTATAGCGGGGGCGGTTTATCCCTTACCTTATTCTGGTTGTTGCTGGCACTCAGTTTTATTCAGGTCAAATCCTTAAAAAGTTTTTCCTACACATTGATGATTCTTGCTGCAGTTACTATCTCCCTTACCTTTCCACAATATTTTATTTCGGCAGGCAACTTCCAGTTCAAGAAACTGATCGTGCCTTTGCTACAAATCATCACATTTGGTGTGGGCTGTACTATGAGCTTGCACGATTTATCCGGTGTTTTAAAAATGCCGAGGGCTGTTTTTGTGGGCGTATTATGTCATTACACGATTATGCCATTTGTAGGTTTTACTATTGCAAAGGTATTTGCGTTTCCTCCTGAAATAGCAGCCGGTGTAGTACTGGTAGGATGTATGCCTAGCGGGTTAGCCAGTAATGTGATTGCTTTTATAGCCAAAGCCAACCTGGCTTTATCTGTTACCATCACCGCCGTTTCTACATTGCTTGCCCCGTTGATGACACCATTGCTGATGAAGTTCCTTGGTGGCCAATTTGTTCCCGTAAGTTTTATGGCTATGCTTTGGGATATCTTGCAACTGGTGATTATCCCCATTTTTATCGGTACACTCGTAAATCACTTCTTTCATAAAAAAGCCCTTTGGATAGATAAGGTAATGCCCAAAATATCCATGGCTGGCATTGCATGTATCATCATTGTGATTACGGCTGCAGGCAGGGATAATTTACTACATGTAGGCATCGCACTGGTTTTTGCCATGTTCCTGCACATGACGGTTGGTTTAATGCTGGGATATTGGGGAGGCCGCCTGTTCGGGCTTTCCAAACTCAACTGCCGTACTATCGCCATTGAAGTAGGGATGCAAAACGGAGGCCTTGCATCCGGTATTGCTGTGCAGATGGGTAAGATTGCCACTGTAGGTTTAGCGCCTGCCGTTAACGGCCCTATCATGAACACAACTTTCTCCTTAATTGCCACCTGGTGGGGAAGTAAACCGGTTGATAATGAGCCAAAGCCAGTTATATAAATTTTTTAAAAGATACACCAAATAAAAATGTTATTAGTCGTTCTGTTTTTGGGTTGTATGCAGCATGCATTTGCCCAGCCGGCATTATATAAGCAAAAAAATGTTGCGGTTGAAAGCAGGATAAAAGATTTGATAAAAAGGATGACGCTGGAAGAAAAAATTCTACAGTTGAATCAATACCTGGCGGGTAACAATACCAACCCAAATAATATTGCCAGCCAGGTTAAACAGGTGCCCGCAGGAATTGGATCACTCATTTATTTTAATGCTGATCCTGTGTACCGAAACCAGATACAGAAAAAGGCAATCGAAGAATCCAGGTTGGGTATTCCCATCCTGTTTGGGTTCGATGTAATTCATGGACACAAAACACTTTACCCCATTTCCATTGCACAGGCCTGTTCATGGAATCCTGATTTTGTAACACAAAACTGTGCCGTTGCTGCTAAAGAAGCTAATTTATCAGGTGTTGACTGGACATTTTCTCCCATGATTGATGTGGCCCGTGATCCACGGTGGGGAAGGGTTTCAGAAGGTTATGGAGAAGATCTTTATACGAATGCAGTTTTTGGAGTAGCAACAGTAAAAGGTTACCAGGGAAAAAATTTATCCGATCCTTATTCTATTGCCGCCTGTTTAAAACATTTTATTGGTTATGGCATGAGTGAAGGAGGCCGTGATTACAGATCATCTGACATTTCACCACAATCCCTTTGGGATACTTACATTCCACCTTATGTAGCTTGTGTAAATGCTGGAGCTGCAACATTGATGAGTGCGTTCAATGATATCAATGGTATACCTGCTTCGGCAAATTATTACACATTAACAACCTTGTTGAAGAAGCGCTGGAAGCATGATGGTTTTGTGGTATCTGATTGGGAAGCTATTGACCAGCTAATTGCACAGGGGTTTGCCAAAGACAGAAAGGACGCAGGATTAAAAGCTTTTTTAGGCGGTGTTGAAATGGATATGAAAGATAATATTTACCTGGAAAATTTTAAACAGTTAGTTGCAGAAAAAAAGATCCCCATCAGTTTAATTGATGATGCAGTGAGCCGAATTCTTCGGGTAAAATTCCGTTTAGTTTTATTTGATGAGCCGTATACTGTCGTTGTGGATGAAAAAGAAAGATACCTGCAACCAGAAAGTAAGGCGCTGGCTGCACAGCTCGTTGAAGAATCTATTGTGCTGCTTAAGAATAATAAAAATGTATTGCCATTCAGTGCTTCGATAAAGAAAATAGCGCTGATTGGTCCGATGGCAAAGGATAAGGGAAACCTGTTGGGTGCCTGGAGAGCTAACGGAGTAGCGGCTGATGCAGAATCAATATATGAAGGACTTGTGAATGAATTTAAAAATGCTGTACAAATTAATTATGCAAAGGGTTGCGCATTTGATAGCACGGATGAAACTGGTTTTGATGAAGCTGTGGCAATGGCTGAACAGTCAGATATCATAGTAGTTTGTATTGGAGAAAAAAACGAATGGAGTGGAGAAAATGCATCCCGTTCAACCATCGCCTTACCATCCATCCAGCAGAAATTAGTGGAGCGTTTAAAGAAAACAGGAAAACCAATTATACTCGTTTTATCTAATGGCCGTCCGCTTGAATTAGTGAGGTTAGAACCATTGGCTGATGCCATCATTGAGTTATGGCAGCCGGGTGTTGCAGGTGGCACTCCATTGGCAGGAATTTTATCGGGACGAATTAATCCTTCAGGCAAACTGGCCATTACATTTCCACTTACAACGGGCCAAATTCCTACTTACTACAATATGCGGCAGAGCGCCAGGCCAACGTTGAACATGGGCAATTACCAGGATATTTCAACAGAGCCTTTGTATTGGTTTGGCCATGGGTTAAGTTATACTACCTATGAATATAGCGTTGCAAAATTATCGTCCAGCCGGATCAATAAAAATCAGCGGCTAATGGTTGAAGTGAGTGTAACCAATGCCGGTAAGTTAAAAGGAAAAGAAACGGTGCTATGGTATATTTCAAATCCGGCTGCTTCCATTACAAGGCCCATGAAAGAACTAAAGTTCTTTGAAAAAAAAGAAATCAATGCCGGCGCAACAGCAGTGTACAAATTTGAAATTGATCCAATACGGGATTTAAGTTTTACAGATGGAATTGGAAAGCGCCTACTGGAACCATGTGATTATTATGTGCATGTGAATGGACAGAAAATTAAGTTTGAATTACTGGGAGCTAACAAATAATTTCTTTATTTATTAAATTTTTTTTTATGAAAAAATCTTACTTATTGGTAGCATTAGTTTTATCGGTAACTATGGCCAGTGCAACTAACTATTATGTAGATGTAATGAATGGAAGCGATGCAGTGAATGATGGTTTGTCTGTAGGCAGCGCCTATAAAACAATTAAAAAAGCCGCCGATCTAACTTATGCTGGTGATACTGTTTTCATCATGAACGGCACCTATGGCAGTTTTAACATCAACCGCTCAGGGGATGCTACAGCTCAGATTGTGTTTACCAATTACCCCGGACATTTACCAAAAATTCAGGCAACAGCTTCTACCTATGCACTTGTATTTGTAACGGCAGGTACATCCTATATTACGGTAAATGGTCTCGAACTTTCGGGATGGGGTGTTAATCTGTCATTAGCTGCGGATTCGGCTGCTGCAAAGGCACAGCTTACCTGCCCGGTAGTTGGAAACCCTGCTACCGTTCAGGCCCCGTTAGCCAAATACAACGGTGGAGGTTTTACGGCAGACAGCCGCTCAGTGGGTGTGGGAAGTCATCATTTGGTGATCAGTAATAACATAGTCCATGATTGTACCAAGGAAGGAATTGCTGTAAGCAATTGTGATTATGTTACAATCGAAGGAAACCGGGTGTACAACAATAGTTGGTACACCATTTATGGCACCAGCGGAATCACGTTTAATGGGTCTTATAACTACGATAACAATACCAGCACTTACCGGAATATTGTGAGGAATAATATTTGTTATGGAAACAGGATGTATGTTCCTTTTTACAATGACTGTAAAGTTACCGACGGCAACGGAATCATACTTGATATTCCAAAAGCAGATTATAATGGAAGATCATTGGTAGCCAATAATATCTGTTTCAACAACGGAGGCTCAGGCATCCATTCGTTTAAAATGAACCATGTAGACATGTTCCATAATATTTCTTATCTCAATTCAGCCAGCCCCGAAATTAACAGCGCTAATATTTATGCGCTGCAATGTGATGATGTAAAGATCATTAATAATATTATTGTAGCGAGACCAGGTAAAAGAATGAATGGCGTTAATGCGACGACTAATCTTGTATATGATTACAATATCTTTTTTGGCGGTTCCACTTACGAACTGGTGGGGCCTCACAGCATTATACAAGATCCTAAATTTGTAAATCCCTCTACCGATCCTGCTGTTGCAGACTTTCACTTGCAGGCTATCGGTTTGGGAGTGAATGCAGGCGATAACAGCAATAGCTATCCGGCGGATTATGCAGGCACGCCTAGGCCCTTTGGTGGAACGGTTGATATAGGTGCTTATGAGTCAACTTATACTGCCAGTGCAGCTTGTACCGGTAGCATTGCTTCCCTCGTATTGAGTAACGGCAATGGCAATGGAACAGGCGAGGTAAGTGCTAATCTTTTTTATGCACCTGCCGAAACCAAGCCTTCTGTATCAAACCAAAAAAGCCGTAAGGCCATCATGTACCCAGCCAGCATATTAACCAGCATACCAGCAAATACAGCTATCACCAGTTTAAAATTTCGGAGAGCCATGCAAGTGTCCGGAGCCAATACTACTCCAAGCACACAATCGATACCCGCTAATGCCGGTTTTAGAATTTACCTCCGCAATGAAACTGCTGATCAGTTTGACGCCACTGCTTTTGATTGGACTACCATTATACCCGGCGCTACCAATCCTGCTACTTTGGTATATGGTGGAGAAGCCACCGCTATTATTGGTAATGCAGGCGGTTGGAAAGAAATACCGTTCCAGGTACCATTTACATACAGCGGAGGTAGTTTGGGCGTTTTTGTGGAGTACATACAAAATGGAAATATTGCCGGCGCCACAGACATCAACTGGATATATGATAATGCTGGTCCCCAGCCCGCTTATGCCGGTAAAACGAATGGTTATAAATCTACGGCTGCATCCGGCAACACGTCTATCGGAACTTCACTGTCTAGCAGTAATGAAAGGCGCCCGGTGGTTACCTTTGGTTATTGTGCCAGCGGAACTTTACCCGTAACATTTACTACTTTTACAGCAATTGTTGTAAACAAAAATGTGCTGCTCAGCTGGTCCACAGCGGCTGAAATAAATAATGCTGGCTTTGAAATCCAGCGTTCATTAAATGGAATTGATTTTAAAACAATTGGGTTCAAAGCTTCCAATGCCCCGGATGGCAACAGCGTCATCAGCCAAGAATACCTATTTACCGATGCCAATCCTTTACCTGGAATCAGCTTCTACCGGTTATTGCAAAAAGACAGAGATGGCAGAATATTATATTCGGATATACGGCAAATAACTTTAAAAGAAAATATCCTAAACAGTCTGCAGATTTCTCCCAATCCGGTTAGTAATACTTTAAATGCACTGGTTAAAATTTCAAACACACCAACAGAAACGATTGTTGAGATAAAAGATATAAGCGGACAAGTTATTAGCACCCGCCAGCAGGTATTACAACCAGGAAACAATAATCTTAAGATAAATGTTGCCATGCTTGCCCCGGGAACTTACCTGCTAACAGTTCAGGCGAAAGGTGCTTCAAAAATGGTCAGCAGGTTTATTAAAAATTAATTCATGCCCCTTGCAGATCCATTTGCTAATTATCAAAAAAAACATCCGGGTACAAATAAAAAGAATAAAAAATTTAAAGAATAACAGATGAAAAAAATGACATTCACTTCAGTTAAAACAATGATGGCAGCCCTGTTATTATTTAGCATACATGGCAATACAACTGCCCAGGAAAGTAAAAAGCAATTGGTAGAATACATCAACCCATTTATCGGTGTACTCGATCCGGAAAGTGCCTGTGTAATCGGTCCACAGTTGCCGTCGGCATCCATCAATCCAAGTCCGCAAACACAAAAAGGAAATGATGACGGCTATCATCCCGATGAGCCGATTCGTGGATTTTGCCAATTGAGTGTTAGTGGAACAGGATGGGGTAAGTATGGACAAATATTTTTCTCACCACAAATTGGTTTGGCCATTGGGGAAACTGACCATGATTCACCAAAAGAAAATGAAGTAGCCAAAGCATATGAGTATTCAGTAAAGCTGAGCCGCTATGGAATTAAGACTGATCTTACTCCATCATTGCATTCAGCTATTTACCGTTTTACTTTTCCTGAAAGTAAAAAAGCAAATATTGTTTTTGATTTATCGCATCATTTGGCAAAAGATATTAAGCCAGAGTTGGGCGGAAAATTTTACGATGGCAGCATTACATTTGCTTCTGCTACTGAGATAAAGGGTTATGGTAAATACTCAGGCGGTTTTGGTTCAGGCACCTATAATGTTTATTACTGCGTAAGATTCAGCAAGGCCCCGGTTACAAGTGGTACCTGGCTTAACGGAGTGATTAATGCCGGCAATACCTCAGAAAAAATAACAAAGCCTGATGAAAGAATAGGAGCGTGGTTTCAATATGCAACTAAAGCCAACGAAGAAATTTATATGAAAGTGGCTGTATCATTTAAAAGTGCAGAGCAGGCCACTGCCTGGCTGGATGCAGAGATTCCTGGTTTTGATTACAACAAAGTAAAAGAGACTGCCATCCAAACCTGGAACAATTTGTTGAATAAAATTGTGGTAGAGGGCGGAACAGAAAGAGAAAACAGAATTTTCTATACAGCATTTTATCATGCCAACCTGATGCCACGCAACAGAACAAATGATTCCGAAAAATTTGAAAATGGTGTTCCTCTTTGGGATGATCATTTTGCAATTTGGGATACCTGGAGAACTGCCTATCCACTACAGGTACTGATCAATCCCGATATGGTAACCGGTACAGTAAATTCATTTATTGCCAGGTTGAAAAAAAACAACATGGTAAAAGATGCATTTGTTGCCGGCAATGAAATGTTATCTGAACAGGGCGGTAATAATATTGACAATGTAATTGCTGATGCTTATGTAAAAGGAGTTAAAGGGATTGACTGGAAAGAAGCCTATAAGGTTTTAAAGTTTAATGCCGATAACGAACGCCTGGGTAGCTATGCCTGGAATAAGAATGATAGTACCAATACATATAAAGAATTGGGTTGGATACCCGTTGGAAGAATGAGTAATTCCATGACGCTTGAATATGCTTACAATGATTTTTGTGCAGCGGAGGTTGCCAAAAAAATGGGCACAAAAGGAGACTATAAAAAGTATTTGGAAAGAAGCAGTAAGTGGATCAATTTATGGAACCCCAATGCAGAAAGCGATGGCTTTAAAGGGTTTATTGATAGTAAGCGAAGAGACGGAAGCTTTGTAGGTATAGATCTTAAAAAATATCCTGGTTCCTGGAAAGATCATTTTTATGAAGGTAATTCATGGACATACTCCTGGTTTGCACCACACCAGTTTGAAAAGATTGTAGAACTTTGCGGAGGAAAAGAAGCATTCGTAAAAAAGTTGCAATATGGCTTTGATAATAACTTAATCAACTATGGTAATGAACCGGCTTTCCTTGCAGTACATGCTTTTCATTATGCAGGTCGCAGCGATCTGGCAAGTTATTATACCCGTAAATTAATGACCAAACGGTTTAATTTAGAAGGGTATTCGGGTAATGATGATAGTGGTGCCATGAGTTCCTGGTTTATGTTTTCCTCAATGGGCTTCTTTCCCAATGCCGGGCAGGATATTTATTACCTCGTTGGTTCTTCCTTCAAAAAAGCAACACTCACTTTAGGCAACGGAAAAATGATTACAGTTTTAGCACCCAATGCATCACCTGAAAATATCTATGTTAAATCAGTAACCATCAATGGAAAAAAATGGAACAAACCATGGTTTCAGCATAAGGATATAGCAAATGGTGCAACCATTGTTTTTGATATGACCAATACAGCTTCCGATTTTAATACGAAATAACCATGATGAAATTACTGAAACCAGTCGTGCTATTATTGTTTTGCAGTTGCGTTAATACAGTTTTAGCTCAGCAGAATAAAATAAATACGCTATCAAAGAAAGAGGAAAAGAAAGGCTGGGTTTTACTTTTTGATGGAACGACTTCAGCAGGTTGGATGAAGGCAAACGGCCAACCCTTTCCTGAAAAAGGTTGGCAGATAAGCAATGGTTGTTTAACCGTGGTTGAAGATATGAAGGGAGGTGATATTGTTACTGTAGAAGAATACGCTGATTTTGAATTGTCTGTTGATTTTCTTCTTACCAAAACAGCCAACAGTGGTATTAAATATTTATTTACCAATTATCCTACAGGTAGTAATCTGGGTATGGAATACCAGGTAATGGATGATGATTCTGCCAGCGACAACAAACTCGCCAATCATTTATGCGGCTCGTTGTATGATATTTTTCCTCCCGATGAAATCATCAAACAAACAAATGCCATTGGCCAATGGAATACCGCAAAAATTCTAAGCAAAGGAAAACATGTGGAGCATTGGCTCAATGGAATTAAAATATTGGAATTTGAAAGAGGCAGTGAAGCTTACCTTGCAGCTGTTGCAAAAAGCAAATACAAAACTTCACCCGTATTTGGAATAGTTGAGAGGGGAAGGATTCTTTTGCAGGAGCATGGGCATGAAGTATCGTTCAGGAATATCAAAATAAGGAAATTATAATTTTAAGAAACTGCTATGAAAAAGGTCTGTAAAAATTTAGCCTGCATTTGCCTTGTTCTTCTCCTTAGTAAACCTGTAAATGCACAGCAGAAAAACTATCCTTACTGGAATACAAAATTATCTATCGATGAACGGGTGGATGATTTGGTTGCACGAATGACTTTAAAAGAGAAGGCATTGCAACTGTTCAACCAGGCACCTGCCATTGAACGGCTGGGTGTGCCAGCATACGATTGGTGGAACGAATGTTTGCATGGGGTGGCAAGGGCAGGAAAGGCCACCGTTTTTCCACAGGCAATTGGAATGGCTGCCACTTTTGATAAAGCATTAATGCTCCGCATTGGCACAGCCATTTCAGATGAAGCCAGGGCAAAGCATCATGACTTTGCCCGCAACAATGCCCGTTCTATTTATATGGGTCTTACGTTTTGGACGCCAAATATTAACATCTTTCGTGATCCTCGATGGGGCAGGGGACAGGAGACCTACGGAGAAGATCCTTATTTAACAGGCCGCATGGCCGTCAATTTTATTAACGGCTTACAGGGTAATGATCCCAAATATTTAAAACTGGTTGCCACTGCCAAACATTATGCCGTTCACAGCGGACCTGAATACAGCAGGCATATTGATAATATTTATGTAAATGACCGTGATTTATACGATACTTACCTGCCTGCTTTTAAAGCTACCATCCAGGAAGCAAATGTACAATCTATCATGTGTGCATATAACAGGTTCAGGGATAAACCATGTTGCGGTTCCGATATTTTGTTAAGTAATATTCTCCGCAATCAATTTGGTTTTAAAGGATATGTGGTTTCAGATTGCGGAGCGATAACAGATTTTTTTCAAAAAGGAAATCATCATGTGGTTGAAACACCTTCACAAGCATGGGGTTGGTCGCTTTCATCCGGTACTGATCTCAATTGCGAAGACAACAGGGCATTTATGGAAGATCATTTTGAAGAAGCGGTAAGTAAAGGTATCATCAATGAAAATGATATTAACGTATCGGTGAAACGTTTATTCAAAGCACGTTTTATGCTGGGGGTTTTTGATCCTGAAGCCGAAGTAGCTTATACAAAAATACCGATGTCGGTGGTTGGTTCAAAGGAGCATTTAAACTTATCGCTGGAAGCGGCAGAAAAATCATTGGTCCTGTTAAAAAACAATGGCATCCTTCCCCTTAAAAATGTAAAGAAGATTGCGCTGATAGGCCCCAATGCCAATAACCCTACCATATTAACAGCCAATTACAATGGCGATCCGGTTGATCCTATAACGCCGTTAAAGGGATTGCAGCAATACCTTGGAACTAAAAATGTATTCTATACACCAGGCACTCCAATTGTTCCCGGCATCTACACCGATTTTAGTATCGTTAATGAAAACAATTTATTTCACGAAGAAAAGGGAAAACTGCTGAAAGGATTGAGCGCTGCTTATTTTGAAGACGCAGCATTGAATGGTAACCCTAAAATTGAGCGCATTGATAAAAACATTGATTTTGTCTGGTACAAATCACCCATCAATCAGTTGGCAGATGAATCTTTTGGCGTGAGATGGACAGGTTTTATTGTGCCGGAAAAAACTGGCAGCTATGTTTTCTCTACCAATCTTAAATTAAAGATCAACGATCAGTCGATTACCGACAGTGTACTAACACTTCAAAAAGGAATAAAGTATACATTGGAAGCTATCTTAAAAGTAAAAGCTTCACCATGGTCGAGCAATCTTCAACAACAACTTGCCCATTTAAGATGGGTAGAAGTTTCACGCAACTACCGGCAGGAAGCAATTACTTCAGCAAACAAAGCCGATGTGATTGTATTCTGCGGAGGAATATCTGCCGACCTGGAAGGTGAAGAAATGAAGATAGAAGTAGATGGTTTTTCGCATGGCGACCGTACCCATATTAATCTTCCAAAAATACAGGAAGACCTGCTGAAAGAATTAATGAAAACAGGTAAGCCCATTATATATGTCAATTTCAGCGGCAGTGCCATTGCATTAAATTGGGAGAACGAAAACCTACCCGCCATTGTACAGGCATTTTATCCCGGAGAAGCAACAGGCACCGCTTTAACCCGGTTGCTATTTGGTGAATACAATCCTTCTGGAAGATTGCCGGTTACTTTTTATAAATCTATTGACCAGTTACCTGATTTTAAAAATTATGAAATGGCTGGCCGCACTTACCGTTATTTTAAAGGTGAAGCATTGTATCCCTTTGGGTTTGGTTTAAGCTACACGAATTTTTCTTACAGCAATTTAAAATTCTCAGCAGATAAAATAAAAGCAGGCAAAGCAGTAGAAGTAACGGTTGATGTAACCAATACGGGTAAGGTAAATGGCGATGAAATTGTTCAACTCTACATTAGTGATAAAACAACTGCTATTGTACGACCTGTTAAAGAATTAAAAGGATTTGAACGTATCACATTAGCTGCCGGGCAAACCAAAACGGTGAAGTTTTTAATTGATCAGGCAATGCTTTCTGTTTTGGACAGTGATATGAAATATGTTGTTAGGCCTGGCGAATTTGAAATTATGATTGGCAAATCTTCAGTTGAGGTGCTTAAAAAAATGTTGGTAGTTGAATAGCAAATACGAATTGATTCTGTAGATATTTAAATATATAAAGTCAATGACCATACTTTGAAATAAAATAGCATAAAATGACAAGGCTAAAAAAACTACTGTTTCTTTTAAATTTTTTGTTTGTTTTGAATATAGTAATTGGGCAGCAAAAAAAAATCTATATCGCCAATGATGATCATACCGATTATATGTGGACAGGCGATGAAGAAACGTACAAAAAGGCATTTTCAGAAATGCTGGATTATTACATTAAGCTAAATGATTCCACTGCACATCTTCCTTACAACCAGCAAAGCAAATGGAATTGCGATGGATCTTACTGGGTGTACAATTACAGGGAAACAAGAAGCAAGGAACAGTTTGATAAATTGATCAAACAGATAAAAGATGGCAAGATAACCGTTCCATTAAATTCAATGATTGTTTTAATGGGTGCAGCACCTGCTGAAGCTACCATCAGGGATATGTATTACGCAGGTTCATTAAAACGAAAGTATGGATTGGATCTTTCTTTAGTATTAAATATGGAAGACCAGGTGTTGCCATTAGGACTTTCTTCATTATGGGCGGGCTCAGGTGCAAAATATTCCTGGAAAGGTGTGTGTGCCTGTGCTACTAAAGTAATTGGCTTGGAAAGAAAAAGACCGCAGATGTTTTGGTATAAGGGTTTGGATAGTCAGCAGGTATTAATGAAATGGTATTCGGTGCATCCACGATATACCATCATGGCAAAGCAAAAAGAATATCGCTATTTGTTTGGAACCTATTTGGAAGCAGCCCACCAGGCCAACGCAGTAGAAGATTGTAAAGATTTATTTAAAGAGAAAGATATTTATCCGTATAATATTGCTGGGGCTTTTGGCAAAGGGGGAGATGATTTAAAAACACTAACCGATAATTTCCCAAAAGTTGCAAAGGAAAAAACAGATAAGGATTATGAAGTAATCGTATCCAACGAAATTGATTTTTTTAAAGATTTTGAAAAGCAATATGGCGCAACACTTCCATCTGAAACTATTTCTTACGGAAGTACAGAATGGGGAAACAGTTTTGCATCACTGGCCGAAGTAAGTGCTTCAGTAAAGCGCTCTGTTGAGAAGTTAAGAACTGCTGAAGCTATCTACACTTTAGTTGCGTTGAAAGATAAAAACTTTGCAAAAGATTTAATGGATCAAAAAGAAAAAGCATGGCTGGCTTGCGGTATGTATTTTGAGCATGACTGGACGGCTGATGGACCTCACATAACAAGAAAGCAAAGGGCAGATTGGCAAAAGAAAACGGCCAATATATTTAACAGCTATGTAGATACTTTGTACAACCGTTCTGTAAAAAGATTGGGTGAGTTGATTGCAAAAACTTCGGACGGTAACGAATCTTTTTATGTTTTCAATCCGCTGAGCTGG
>JBGSMI010000257.1:0-39981 GCA_041740215.1 Ferruginibacter sp. | reverse complement strand
GGCAAAAAAGAACAATTTTAAAAATTACGATTTTGCAGGTGCAGGCAATCCTAACCAACCCTATGGTGTGAGGAATTATAAAATGCGATTTGGCGGCAAGCTCGAAAGCTTTGGACGGTATCAGTGTATCCATAAACCCGTCCTATACAGGATTGGAAAGATCGGAATTCATCTGGTAAAAAAATTAAAGCTATCAGTGTAGATAAGCTAACAATCGAAGCAGATTAGCACCAGGATGCATGCTGCTGATTTGCACCTGAGCATAAATAAGCAAAAAACACAATAAAAACCTTTAACAAAAAACAAGTAAAATGAAAATATTAGTTGACATCGGGCACCCGGCGCATGTTCATTATTTTAGGAATGCGATTAAAGAATTGCAAAAGCGTGGTCACGAATTTTTAATAACAACCAGGGATAAAGAAGTGGCCCTGGATCTACTAAAGAGCTATGGATTTAATTATGTGTGCACTGGTAAAAACAAAGCAGGCACTTTCAAAAAATTTCTAACCATGTTTAGGAATGATCGCATTATTTATAGGGAAGCAAAAAGATTCAAGCCTGATCTTTTTCTAAGTTTTTTCTCACCTTTTGCCGCACAGGTAGCATGGTTTATGAAAACACCGGCCATCGGCTTTACAGATACGGAAACAGCTAAATTAAGTATTCGATTAACGCTTCCATTTACCAAATATGTTTTTACACCAAACTGTTTTTACACAGACTTTGGAGCCAAACAATTTAGGTTCAACGGCTATATGGAAACCTTTTATTTACACCCAAATTATTTTACACCTGATCCTTCTGTACTAACAGATATGGGTGTAGCGCCGGAAGAAACATATTTTGTAATGCGCTTAGTTTCATTCAATGCAGGCCATGATGCAGGAGAATCCGGAATAGCAGAAAATGACAAAATAAAAATTGCTGAATACTTAAGTACAAAAGGCAAACTTTTTATTTCATCAGAAGGAGCATTGCCTGAACAATTCAAAAAGTACCAGTTAAAAACATCTCCTCAGTCATTTCATAGCGTATTGGCTTATGCTTCTTTATATGTAGGCGAAGGCGCCACAACCGCTTCTGAATGTGCTCAATTGGGAACACCCGCCATTTATATCAATACACTAAAGCCAGGCTATATGATTGAACTCGAAGAAAGAGGACTTATTTTTAATTTTCCGGATGCTGGCGCTGCTTATAGTAAGATCATTGAAATAGCAGAAACAAAAGATGTGAAAAATAAATTTAAAAAAATAGCTGGTAATATGATGAACGAAATCATTGACTGTACAGCATACCTTGTTGATTTAGTCGATGCCTATCCGGAGAGTATTAAGACGATGAAGGGATAAACCGGATTTTGTTAGATTGCAAATCCTACACTATTTCTTTACAGGAAATTTTTTTATGATTTTTTTTACAATAATTTTTATGACTGCTCATTAACCTTTTTACGGAGCGGTGTTCCCGCTCATATTGCTTAATCAATTCGGCCACCTGTAGCAATGAAGATTGATAATTGCGATACAATTTTGTCAGTCGCTCTTCCATCTCCATGATTTCACTTATATGTTCTACAGGCAATTGAAAAATTTCCGATTCCTTTTGCAAGTGCTTTAAATAGTCTTGAAGGCGATCATAGTGGTATCGCTGTATAGCATTCATAATACTTAAAAATAATTTTTTATGTCAGTGCGATTAGTTAAAAAAAATAATATAGATACTTTTCTTAATCAAAACTTAAAGCGATTAATGAAGTCGTTAAATGAGCAATCGTCATGAATACAAAAGTTTAAACACTCATTTTTGCTGTTTACCATATTCATTTGACTAATTATAATTCCATATTTTAAAATACAAATGCAATAAGCTTTAAAGATAAAGCAAGCTTTTGGCAGGTGGGTTAACAAACCGTTACATAATTATTATTAAATACAAAATGGGGCATTATAAATGGCTATTAACAAACTCTGTTTTTCGATGTTAAAATAAATCGGGAGGATAAAACAACCTGCATCCAACAAATTCAAAACTTTGCCCGCACTATAGATTAATATTCGGTTGCAAAACGAGGTGGTGGATATCCTTAAATTAAACAAGCTTGACTTGCGAATGATGTACATCGCTGATGGCAACGATTTTTATAATAAGGGATGTTTACGATTGTTTGCAGTCGATCACAGAAGCAATGCTTAAGAGAATTGGCCGTCATTACTTGCTGTATAAAAAAAGAAGCGATGTAAGTCAGTCGAAAATAACTGATTGGCTCTGGTATATGAAGAATGCTAAAACTGGTTACAAACGGAAAAGAAAGTATGACCATTAAAAGAGCACTATCTAATTCTGCTTATGCGGGGTTGTTGTATGTTGAAAAATATAAATTAATTACCCAAATATAGTAATCGAAAATAGATATAATAAAAAAATACATTCGCTACCCTTTTTACTACCTTCAAACCCTATAAAACAACAAAACCCGCTATCGTAGCGGGTTTTACATAAGCATAAGCGGAGAGTTAGGGATTCGAACCCCAGGACCTGTTACAGTCAACAGTTTTCAAGACTGCCGCAATCGACCGCTCTGCCAACTCTCCGGCGCAAAAGTAAGGTTAGAATGTTTTCAAGCCAAAAATTTTAAGAAATTATTTGCTCCGGGTCTTTGTCTCTTACTACTACCAAATCCTTTAAGTCAACAGTGATGGGCATTACACCCACTTGAAGCACGCATTTTTTTCCCCGAATTTCTTTTACAATTCCTACCTGCCGGTTCTGTTTCATCCTCACCTTATCACCAATTTGAATATCTCCACCAATTTCCACGAACTTTTCATTCATTTTTTTCTGCTGCTTATCTACTACCATTTTTTCTTTGGTATTAAATAATAAGGCGTGGATCATTTTTACCACGTTGTCTTTATCCTCTGCCCGGCGCCATTCAATTACCATTGCTTTCAACCGGCGTTCCATATCCTTCAGGTAATTTAGTTTATCTTCAGATATCTTATTCTGGTGCTTTAGCCTTTCCACTTCCTGGTTATGCCTTTCTTTATCCAACACCTGTTGCATTTCCTTTTTCAGCCGCTCATTTTCTTTCAGCAGGTGAAACAATTCCTTTTTCTCCACGTCAATTTTCTGCAGATCCTGTTCGGTACGATTGAGCAGTTTATCCAGGGTAAAATGATCTTCATCCACCAAAGTTCTTGCCTTTTCAATCAACCGTTTTTCAAGCCCGATGCGCTCGGCAATGGAGAAGGTATAGGAACTTCCCGGCTTACCAACAACCAGCTTATATAGCGGCAATAAATTCTTTTCATCAAACTGCATGGCACCATTGATGATACCCGGTACTTTATTGGCCATTACTTTTAAGTTGAGGTAATGCGTGGTTACGATACCGAAAGAATGCTTGTGTGCCAGTTCTTCCATGATAACTTCTGCAAAAGCACCTCCGAGATTAGGATCACTCCCACTTCCCAATTCATCAATAAAAAACAAAGTTTTACCATTGGCATTTTCCATAAAATGCTTCATGTTCTTCAGGTGAGACGAGTAAGTACTCAACTCAAATTCCAAACTCTGTGTGTCGCCAATATGAATCATGATCTGTTTAAAAATACCCATCTCACTATCAGGATGTACCGGCACCAATAATCCACTTTGCATCATCAACTGAAGTAATCCAACGGTTTTAAGGGTAACGGTTTTACCGCCGGCATTAGGACCACTGATTACCAAAATCCTGCTCTTGTCATTCAGGCTAAGGTTAACCGGTATGGTAGGCTTGTTATTATTTTTATTGTAAATCAGCAGTAACGGATGATAGGCCTGTATTAAATGGATGTGCGCCTTATCATGCACCAGTGGATAGTTGCCGCCCAACTGTATAGCCCATTTTGCTTTGGCATTAATAAAATCGTACATACCGGCAATGTCATGATACGTTTTCAAAAGCGGCGCATAGGCACTGATATTTTGAGTAAGCTGGCGCAGCACTTTGTACACTTCTTTGCGCTCTTCATTTTCAAGCGAAAAAATATCATTATTCAGTCCGGTCGTTTCTTCGGGTTCAATAAAGGTAGTTCTGCGGCTATCACTTTCGCCATGTAAAATACCCTTGATCATACGTTTCTGTTCTGCATATACTGCCAAAACTCTTCTGCCGTTGATAAAGCTTTCTTCAATATCTGCCAGGTAACCAAGTTTATTCAGCTTGGTAATCATCCGATCAAAAACACGGCGCAACTCATTTCTTTTACGATACAAATTCATCCGGATAGCTGCTAATTCCTTACTGGCACTGTCTTTCACATTGCCCGATTCGTCCAATATCTCATCGATCAATTCGTTGATATTTTTTTCAAAATATGTATCTTCAATCACCCTTGTCAGCGCAGGATAAGCCACTCTCCTTTCAGCATCAAACCAACGAAAAATACTACCGGCATTTTCAGACAGTTTACGAACTTGCAAAAATTGTTCGCCAACCAATACTGCACCTGGAATTGCTAATAATTTCAATTCCCTTGTAAGGTTCAACACAAAATCGTTGGGGAAATATTGACCGGCCATTAATATTAATTTATATTCATGGCTTTGTCTGAGCTCGAGATCGATAAACTCCTTTTTAGTATGTATCCTTAAATTGTTGGCACGCTCTTTTGCAAACGCTGTTTTGCAATATTCTGCCAACAAGGTTTTCACCTTTTCATATTCTAATTGCATTAATGCAGATTCCGGAAAAAACTTCATCATGGTATAACCTCTAAAATATTTTTTTATTTGATCACCGGCAAAGGTACAAAAATCAGCATGGTAGTGAGTAATGACTAAGGCAAAGCGAAATTATTAGAAAAACAACAGTTTGAGAATTTAAGCAATCCTTTTATAAACATAGAATTAAATGAATCTCGTAGATCAACTTTTGCCCAGAACTAACAATGGTTTATAATTTTTAGTGATAGCATAAAAACGATAAAAAAAGGCAATTGGAGCCCAAAAAAACCGATCCAACGACCTTCAACTCCCCGATAGCTATCGGAACAACCTTAAACCCTCAACCTTCAACTTTGAACTTTCAACGTTTAACCTTCAGTCCTTCCGTACTTCCTTAACCTGCAACTCTTCCCAAGGTGTCGTACCATCCTTTTCTCTTTTAAATTCAAACTGATCACTACTTAAAATCACTATTTCCGCCGTGGTATAAACCTTGCACCCTTCCATTAAATGCCCCCCAATCGTTTTTCCAGTACTGTCACTGATACTTATGTGAATATGTGATCCATTGACAGAAACAGTACCCGTTAAACTTACAATTTCAAAATGACCGGTATCGGAAGTTCCATTTGGCTGATTGGCAAAACGAATGCTGTAGTCTGTAAGACTTCCTACACAAGTGCTGATCCAGCCGGCTTTTATTTTCTTTTCAGTAACCAGTTGCTGAATGCCTGCTTTCAAGTCCTGATCTGGTTTTAAACGAAAGGCATGGATCGAAATATTTTCCATATTTAAAGCAGGTTTACAAGATGAAAAAAATATAGTAACAATTATTATTGCTATCAATACAAGCAACGATTGTATTAGGTGAAAAACGCCAAAACCGATTCCGGATTTGCCTATCAACATTTTTGGGGAAGTATTCAATGGTAAGTAAATCATAATATTCAGAAATACGGGAGAATTTAAATAAAACCATTAGAACAAAATGGCTATTTGTTAAACCTTAGTTAGCAAAAATTGTTTGTCAAACTTAGCCAATTAATTTTGCGTAGATTTTTTAAAACACATAAATATGAAATTATTTTTTGTAACCATGGTTGTTTCCATGAGCCTGGTATGCTGTGCTCAAAAAAAGAAAACAACTCCATCAACCAGTATGACTGAAAATATGGACAATTCTAAAACAAAGGTTGCAACTTTCGGCACCGGCTGTTTTTGGTGTACCGAAGCAATTTTTCAACAAGTAGAAGGTGTAGTAAAAGTAACGAGCGGATACAGTGGTGGCAGGGTGGAAAACCCTTCTTACAAAGCAGTATGCACCGGCACTACCGGTCATGCGGAATGTCTGAATATTGAATATGATCCTGCCAAGGTAACTTTTGATGAACTGCTGGAAATGTTTTGGCAGGTGCATGACCCAACTACGTTAAACAGACAGGGCAATGATATTGGCACCCAATACCGCAGCGTGGTTTTTTATCACAACGACGAACAAAGAGCCACTGTTGAAAAATATAAAGCTGCGTTAGAAAAAAGCGGTGCCTGGGATAACCCCATCGTTACAACAGTTGAGCCTTTTGTGAAATTTTATCCCGCAGAAGATTATCACCAAAATTATTATAACAGCAACAAAGGTGAAGGTTATTGTCAGTTTGTAATAAGGCCGAAAGTAGAAAAATTTGAAAAAGTATTTAAGCGCAAGCTAAAGAAACAGTGATCAGAAACGCTTGTCAAAATCAAAATCCTCGTTACCGGTTAACTTTATCTTACTGAAATCGGGATGATTGGGATTGATTAAATAATTGTGTTCTTTTTTTATTACTACCGAAGGCACTTTTAATACTGCAGTTTCAGATTCGTTCAACCATTTACTGCCAAGGGATTGGCAATACACATATTGATCAATGTTATGCCAATCCTTTTTTAATGTAGTCTCGTCCAATACCTCAATTGCAACCGTTTCCGGAATTTCGATGATCATTACTTTATATAAGGCATTGTTGCCCTCTCCACTCCTATGCACCAGATTTTCTAAACAAGCCAATGCCCGACTGCCTGCCGTATAAATTACAAAACGGCCTTTTGCACTCCATCGTGCCGGATAGCCGGAAGCAGTCAGCGATTTGCACCATTGAGCAGTAGTTATTCTAAAAACATTCATAAGTAATTATTATGCAAGATCGCCATGAGCAATGCGGTTGAGTTCATCAATGATAAAATTGATGCCACCAACTGTAGTGATAAATGGACGGGGAATGCGATTGCCGAGGCCAAATGCAGGTTTATCGAGCCATCGGTTAAAAGATTCTTTATTACCAAATACCTGATTGCCCTTATTAAAAAGCACGATCGTTTTTAAGATGTATTCACTTTGTAACGGACTTAATTTTTTCTTTTCTTTTTGATAACGTGAAACGGTTTTAAAAGAAACATCTAATAAATCGGCGGCAAAATCTTTATCGTAATTTGAAACGGCAATCATATCATCAAAAGCGGTGGCATAAATTGCCGCTGGCTCTGAAAGTGTATTTAACTCTTCATTGAGTATATGGACTGAGTATTGCTTATATACTTTGGCAGCATTATCTAAAGATTTCATATCAATTATTTTCTCCAAATATACCCATTTTTCTCTGAACTAAAGAATTTTGTCCAACTATTTTTTTACTTTTCTCAACTCCAGCAGGTTTAAACTGTTGGGATAAAAGTTGGTGATATTGGTATGCACGAGATGGATGGCCATATCGTACCACAATGGCACCACCGGCGCATCCTGGATGATAAGCTGGTCCATTTGCTGGTACAATTTGTATCGGATATCATCACTTTTTTCGGCGATGGCTTGCTCATATAATTGATCATACACAGGATTTTTGTATCGGGTGTAATTGGGTGGGGCTGGATTTTTTCCATAGAAAACACTGAGGTAATTTTCCGCATCCGGATAGTCGGCAATCCAGCTTCCTCTGAAGAAAAGCGCTTGTGATTTGGAGGTTTGCTCGAGCAATAAACTTTTTTGAATGGCTTCTACCTGCACTTTAATGCCGGCCATATTTAATTCATTGGCGATATAACTTGCCAGGTCTGCATAAATTGGTATGGTTAATAATTTGATCACCGGCAAATTTCTCCCTTCGGGGAAACCAGCTTCTGCCAATAATTGCTTTGCTTTATTAAGATCATACCGATAGCCTTTAACCGCAACGGTATCAAAGGAAGGCAATCCCGCCGGAACAAAACCACTCTCGGCAGCGGTACCAATTGAATTGCGCAAATACAGCATCATTTTTCTTCTGTCGAAACCATAGTTAATGGCCTGCCTTATTTTTTGCAAGCGCAGGGGCGAATTTTTTACCAGTTCATTTTCGGGATCTACCAAAATACCTAAATATTCAATGTTGAGGTAATCATGTTTTTGTAATATTATTTTACCCACCCATTGCTTTTTAAGGTGTCCGGTTTTGGTGAGTATTTCGTCTTTAAAAGAAGCTTCAATATCATTGATAAAATCAAGCCGATGCTGCTGAAACTCCAGGAACTCCGTGGCCTTACTATCAAAAAAAGAAACCTTTATTCCATCGAGGTACGGTAAAGCGTAGCCACTGCTATCTCTCTCAAAATAATGCACATTTTTCTTTAATAACAAAGCCTGTCCTTCCTCCCAGGCTACCAATTGAAAAGGGCCGCTACCAACAGGATGGCTGCGAAAACGATTGCCATACTTTTCAACGGCTTCTTTTGGAACAATGGAACAATACTGCATACTCAATATACCAAGTATAGGCTGAAATGGTCGGATTAGCCTTAACTGAAAAGTAGAATCATCCACTGCTGTAAATCCATTAACCGAATCAATGCGATTGTTAAATATCCATGCACCCGGACTGGCAACTTCCTTGTCGGTTATTCTGTGAAAACTGTAAGCTACGTCAGCAGCCGTAAGTAATCTCCCTTTAGAATTGGTAAAAGCCGCATCATCGTGAAAATAAACATCGGTTCTTAAATGAAAAGTAAACTGCAGATTATCCGGCGACAGTTCCCAGCTTTTTGCCAGCGATGGTTTCAGTTGCATGTTTTCATCCACTTCTATCAGGGTATTGTACAACTGGTGGATAGCCCACATGATAGATTGATTTTTTGCAAATGCCGGGTCAAGACTGGCAATGCCGGTTTGCTCATTATAGTGGAATATTTTTTTTTCCGGATGCTGGTGATTGGAACAGGAAAGAAAAAGAAAGGGTAAGGACAGTAGGAATAGATAATATTTTAACGGCATTTGTTAAGTTGTTTAACGTAAGTTTTTAACGGCTTAAACTTATTTCTGTTTAATTTTATTTATTCTGCTAAAATTAGCTAACATATTCAATTATACAAGAACCTATATTAACCTTAACAAAATGAAACCAATAAAAGTGCTCCTTGCTTTTACTTTCTTATTTATCCTATCTGTCTTTAAAGGAGCTGCCCAGCCCTTGAGTGGAAAAACAAAGCTTACCCATGCAGATAGTTTAAGAGGTACTTACGGCCTGGGAAGAGATTGGTGGGATGTATTAAAACATGATTTACATGTAAAGTTTAATATTGAGGATAATACGATCAGTGGATATAATATTATTCAATTTAAAGTTTTAAAAAAAGGCGAAGTAATACAGATTGATTTGCAGGAGCCGCTGTTGCTGGACAGTATTTACTTTTCGATCAACTACCATTTCCAAAAAATCAAACCGAATGATATAAAGAAAGATGGCTACGCTTATTTCATCCCTTCCAGTTATTTTTCAGTTCCCAATACCAACTTTCCAACCGTTTATTTAACCGTTTACTACCATGGCAAACCAAAAGCAGCCAAAAGAGCCCCATGGGATGGTGGCCTGATCTGGAAAAAAGACAAAAATAACAATCCCTGGGTAAGCATTGCCTGCCAGGGATTGGGCGCCAGTGTATGGTATCCCTGCAAAGATCACCAAAGCGATGAACCCGACAGTGCCGAAATGCACATCACCATACCCGATACGCTCGTGTGTGTAGGCAATGGCAAAATGAGAGATCGGAAAGAAAACGGAGATGGAACCGTCACCTACGATTGGGCTGTGGTAAACCCCATTAATAATTATACCATCATACCTTCCATTGGAAAATATGTACACTACGGAGAGATTTTCAAAGGTGAAAAAGGAGATCTTAACATGGATTACTGGGTATTGGATTATAACCTGGAGAAAGCGAAAAAACAATTTGCAGATGCCCCCAGAATGATGAAGGCTTTTGAATATTGGTTTGGCCCCTATCCTTTTTATGAAGATGGTTACAAGTTGGTAGAGTCGCCGCATTTAGGCATGGAGCACCAGAGTGCAACAGCTTATGGTAATGGGTATAAAAATGGTTATATGGGTAGTGATCTTAGTGGTAGCGGCTGGGGATTAAAATGGGATTTCATCATTGTGCATGAAAGTGGTCACGAATGGTTTGCCAATAATATTACTACCAAAGACATTGCAGACATGTGGGTGCATGAAGGTTTTACCAATTACGCCGAAACCCTGTTTACCGAATACTATTATGGCAAAGAAGCAGCAACGGCCTACATAACCGGAATAAGAAAAAACATTGCCAACGACATTCCCATCATCGGGCCCTACAATGTAAATAAAGAAGGTAGTGGTGATATGTATTATAAGGCAGCCAACATGATCCACAATATCCGGCAGGTGATCAACAATGATTCGCTTTTCAGGAAAATATTGCGGGGGCTCAATTCAAATTTCTACCACCAGACCGTTACTACCAAACAAATAGAAACCTATATCAACCAGCAATCAGGCATCGATTTTAGTAAAGTGTTTGATCAATATTTAAGAACCGTTCAAATCCCCATAATCGAATATAAGTTGATCGATCATAACCTTTCTTACAGATACACCAATTGTGTAAAAGGTTTCAATATGCCATTGAAAATTAGTCTAACTCAAGAACAATGGATCAAGCCAACGGAGGAATGGCAAACGCTGAAAGGCATTACGGAAGAAGATCACAAATTTTCGGTGGATTCAAATTTTTACATCAAAACAAAAAAGGTAGATTAAATTCGCCCCAAATAAGCATATGAGCCAAATAAGAAGGCAAAGTATTATTTCGTCGGTGATGGTTTATTTCGGATTTGCCTTGGGTTTTTTTAATACCTATCTTTTTACAAGAGAAGGCGGCTTTACCAAAGAACAATACGGACTTACCTCAATATTTATTGCACTTGCCAACCTAATGTTTTCATTGGCCAACTTAGGCATGCCGTCTTATATCTACAAATTTTATCCTTACTACAACGACAATTTAGATAAAAAGAGAAACGATATTTTAACATGGGCTTTATTGGTATCATTGGTTGGTTTTTGTGTTGTAGTGATTGGTGGCATTTATTTTAAAGACCTGATCATCTATAAATTTGGCAAAAACTCGCCGGAGCTTGTAAAATACTATTACTGGATTTTCCCCTTTGGTCTTGGGCTCACCTTATACGGCATTTTGGAAAGTTACGCCTGGCAATTAAAAAAAGCCGTCTTCACCAATTTTTTGAGAGAAGTACAATTCAGGGCATTTACCACCATTTTAATCGTTTTCACTTTTATTGGCCTGCTGGGTGATTTTGACTTATTTATCAAATTTTATTCGTTTACCTACCTGGGTATTGCTTTTATTTTATTGGCCTATTTGTTATCAAAAGGATATGTACACCTCACTTTTAAAGTAAGCATTGTTTCGAAAAAGTATTTCAAAAAAATACTCAGTCTTATCAAATTTATATATCCAGGAACATTGGTATATGTCATTGCAAATGTATTTGATACCATTGTACTGGCCTCTGTTTCTAAAAACGGACTTGCGGCGGTAGCGGTTTATTCACTGGCTCAAAACATGGCAAGTTTAATACAGGCGCCGCAACGTGGCATCATATCTTCATCAATTGCAGCGCTATCGCAGGCATGGAAAGATAAAGACTATAAAAGAATCAATTGGATCTATAAGCAATCCTCCATCAACCAGTTAATATTTGCCGTAGGAATGTTTGCATTGATTTGGCTCAATTTTGCAGATGGAATTTTTACCTTTCATTTACAGAGTGGCTACCTTGATGCCAAATGGGTTTTCTTTTTTATTGGGCTGATGCGCATTGTAGATATGGGCACTGGCGTAAATAGCCAAATCATTGGCACTTCTACCTTGTGGAAATTTGAGTTTTTTACCGGCATTATTCTGTTGTTGGTTACACTCCCGCTCAACTATATATTAACCAAATATTACTTTGGTGTAGCGGGTCCGGCCATCGCTAACCTTTTTACTTTTACCGTGTACAATGCAATCAGGTATTGGTATCTGGAAAAAAAGTTTAATATGCAACCCTTCACCAAAAAAACTTTGTACACCATACTGCTAGGCATTAGCGCCTTTTTCTGCTGCTACTTTTTATTCAATCAATACCAGGGTTTTATGTGGTTGGTGATCCGGAGCACCTGTTTCCTTGCAATCTATGGTAGCGGTACCATTCTGTTAAAATTATCTTCTGATATTTTACCAATATGGAATACCATTCAAAAAAAGATTGGCATAAAAAAAGGAGAATAAATTCTCCTGTAAATATTTTGTACATCATCACCATTTAGGTGAAATTTAAAAACTATTCCACTTTTGATATTGCAGAAGAAATCCTGCCGCCGGAGATAAATTTCTTTTGATAGTACCCATCCTCTAAACTACTGATGGTAACGCCTGCATTGGTACTGCTGTGTACAAAATAGTTGTTACCAAGATAAAGTCCAACATGACTCACACCTCCCCTTGTATTAAAAAAAACTAAATCACCTTCCTGTAAATCTCGAATCGCTAGTTTTTCAGAAACGTCATATTGTTCTTTTGCAGTGCGTGGCACGTTGGCACCAAATACATCCGACAATACTTTACTGGTAAATGCGCTGCAATCAATTCCATTTTTATCACTGCCCCCATATTGATACCGTGTACCCCACCACTCTTCAATAAAACTGTAAAGCGTATAATTCGCTATACTTTCCACCGCTGCATCCATCATCATAGCATACTTGAATTGGAGGCGGGAACATTGCTCAATATTCAACGTAAATCCAACCCTTGCAACAGACGGGATATTTATCCTGGTGTCATTTAACATTACGTTTTCATCAGCTACCATAACTACATTATTGGTAGCCTCCGGCTGAATTTCTATCGCATCAATGAATTTGGGAGACTTTTTGGCTGGTACCTTGTTTACAATTCTTTCGATATTGACATTGGTTTGAGCCTTTACAGATATTGTTGTTCCTGATAAAATGCCCGTGGCAACAGCAACAAAAAATAAGTGTTTCATACGTAAAATTTTGGGTTTACACGTAAGTACAACTTAATCTTGTGTTATAAAATCGTCTTTGTCAATCTTTAGTTACGCTATCTATCTTTACTGATCTATGAACCTTGTAATACAAACAATTAATAAATAAATTTTTTAAATGCGTTGCAAATCTAAACTTCCATATCCAAATATACAAGCTTTAAAAGTTAAACTATTGAAAGCCAATGCAAAGTATTTCTAAGTTAACGGATATTCTAAGGAATTATTTTGCTAAATATTAGGGGAGTTAACGGAATAGGTTCTTGCAACGTAAAAGGTAATCTAAGATATCATCAATGGATAAAATATATCTTAGGCTTTCTGTATATTTTGATTTGATAAAACAGGCGCTGGATGAAACTTCAACCTGCCATCAGGTAAATGAAAGTTCACCCGTATGAAATCTCGTTGATTTGTCATCATTACAGATGTTTTGTGATCGCTTTATTTTTTTCCCCGCTTGGAACCGATTTGATATCTGTATCTCGGGCAATTTATTAAAATATTCATTCAACTACCCTGTTTAAAAGTCCGCCAATCCTATGAATAAAAATCCCGGCAAGTGAAAAATGTTGATAAAGAATATTTACACCTCGGTGATTCTATAGATCCGGTGCAGGATTGCACTAGCGCCATAGGTTTTATACGTATTAGTAAGTTATAAGAAGGTCAACTAAAATGTGGGTTATTAAATTTTAATTGCAGCATCCTCGGTTGTAAATTTGCTGCTCTAAAAATTATCTTGTCATCATTCAATAACACCCCCCGGAGGTTTGGGTTTTTATGAATTTTTCTCACTTACACGTACATACCCAGTTCTCATTACTCGATGGAGCCGCCTCCATCAAAAACTTATACCAAAAAGCCATTGCCCAAAAAATGCCGGCACTTGCTATTAGTGATCATGGCAATATGTTTGGGGTATTTGAGTTTGTAAAAGAAGCCTACAAACACAAGAACGACGATAAAACCCTGAAAGTAAAACCCATTGTTGGTTGTGAATTTTACATTACCACCGACCGCCACCGCAAAACTTTCAGTAAAGAAGAAAAGGATCCCCGCAATCACCAGATTCTGTTGGCTAAAAACGACATTGGGTACAAGAACCTCGTAAAGCTAACCTCACTTGGATACATTGAAGGAATGTACTCCAAGTATCCCCGTATTGATAAAGAACTGATTCACAAATACCATGAAGGCCTCATTGCCACCACCTGTTGCCTCGGGGCATTGGTTCCGCAAACCATCTTAAAAAAAGGAGAAGCGGAAGGTGAAAATGAATTCAAATGGTGGCTCAATATTTTTCAGGAGGACTATTATGTAGAACTGCAAAGACATGGTATACCCGACCAGGACAAGGTAAACATCGTATTACTAAAGTTTGCAAAAAAGTACAATGTAAAAGTAATTGCCAGCAATGATTCACATTATGTAGATCAAAAGGATTCCAATGCACATGATATTTTACTGTGCATCAATACTGGTGAAAAGCAGTCTACGCCGAAGTGGAGCGAAACGGCTGATGATGATGTATTGGTAAAAAATAAACGTTTTGCATTTCCCAACGACCAGTTTTATTTAAAGACTGCCGCAGAAATGACCAAGGTTTTTGAAGATATACCAGAAGCCATCGATAATACAAATGAGATTGTATCCAAAGTAGATTTACTGGATTTAAAAAGAGATATCCTGCTCCCCCATTTTGTAGTTCCGCCCAACTTTACCAGTCAGGATGAGTACTTATCGCACCTTACCTGGACGGGGGCAAAAGAACGCTATAAAATTTTCACCCCCGAAACAGAAGAGCGCATCAATTTTGAACTGGGCGTAATTCGTGAAATGGGTTTTGCTGGTTACTTCCTAATTGTAGGCGACTTTATTGTTGCAGGTAAGGAAATGGGCGTATTTGTTGGTCCGGGCCGTGGTTCTGCCGCCGGAAGTGTAGTGGCGTATTGCATCGGCATTACCAATATTGATCCCATCAAGTACAAGTTGCTGTTTGAAAGGTTTCTAAATCCGGAACGTAAGTCGATGCCTGATATTGACACGGATTTTGATGATGAAGGAAGGCAAAAGGTAATTGACTATGTAGTACAAAAATATGGCAAGAGCCAGGTGGCGCAAATCATTACGTATGGTACCATGGCGGCGAAATCCAGTATTGCGGATGTCTCCAGGGTAATGGATTTGCCGCTGGCAGAAAGCAGGGCCTTGTCTAAACTGGTTCCGGAAAAACCAGGTATCAATTTAAAGCGATTGCTACATGCTCCCATGACAACCAGGGAAGCAAAAGACGGTGTAAAATCCTTAGAAGAAAAAGAACAATTACAGGCAGAAGATTTTGAAAACATCAAAAAGCTTCGGGAGATTTACAACGGTACAGATTTACACAGTACCATTTTGCATGAAGCAGAAATATTAGAAGGTTCGGTTCGAAATACTGGTATCCACGCTTCTGCCATCATCATCGCACCAAGAGATTTAACAGACCTATTACCGGTGGCGTCTTCCAAAGAATCTGAATTGTGGCTTACCCAGATTGAAGGAGGCTCTATTGAAGAAGCTGGCGTTATCAAGATGGACTTTTTGGGTTTGAAAACCCTGAGTATTTTAAAAACGGCCTTGTCATTAATCAAACAAAATCACGGTGTAAGTATTGCGATCAATGACATTCCATTGGATGATGAGCTCACTTACAAACTATACCAGCAGGGAGATACCAACGCTACGTTCCAGTTTGAAAGTGTAGGTATGCAAAAATACCTGCGGGAATTGAAGCCGGATAAATTTGCGGATTTGATTGCCATGAACGCCTTGTACCGTCCGGGTCCAATTGCCTATATCCCCGAATACATTGACCGGAAAAATGGCAAAAAGCAAGTTGTCTTTGATTTGCCAGACATGGAAGAATACCTGCAGGAAACCTATGGTATCACCGTGTATCAGGAACAGGTGATGTTGCTCTCTCAAAAGCTGGCAGGCTTTAGTAAAGGAGATGCCGATATTTTGCGTAAGGCAATGGGTAAAAAACAACTTGCCATCCTGGATAAAATGAAGGTGCAGTTTGTAAATGGCGCCACGGCAAAGGGACATGCAAAAGATAAACTCGAAAAAATATGGACCGACTGGGAGGCATTTGCACAATATGCCTTTAACAAAAGTCACTCTACCTGTTATGCATTTGTAGCTTACCAGACCGCTTATTTAAAAGCACATTATCCCAGTGAATATATGGCTGCCGTATTAAACCATGCCGGCAGTATCGATAAGATTACTTTCTTTATGGAAGAATGTAAAAGAATGGGCTTAACAGTATTGGGACCAGATATCAATGAGTCGAATAATGGTTTTGCAGTGAATCAAAAAGGAGAAATCCGATTTGGTTTTAGTGGCTTGAAAGGTGTTGGCGAAAATGCCATTGAATGTATCATAGAAGAAAGAACAAAACACGGACATTACAGTTCTGTTTTCGATTTGGCAAAAAGAATCAACCAGCGTGCAGCCAACAAAAAATCGCTGGAAAGTTTAATCTATTCAGGGGCCTTTGACTGTTTTAAAGACATTACCCGTGCTCAGTATTTTTATACTGCACCCGGCGATGTTCAAGGACTGGAGAAGATCCTCAAATTTGGGAGTGTTTACCAGTTTCAAAATGCAACCGCCAGTAATACGTTGTTTGGCGACTTGCAGATGCCGGATATTGTTCCACCAAAATTATCACCCTGCGAACCCTGGCCATTGGCGGAGCAACTCGATTTTGAAAAAGACGTGACCGGTATGTACATGAGTGGTCACCCGCTGGATAATTTTAAATTTGAAATGCGGCATTACAATATCCAGTCGCTGTCAGATTTTATTGAATTTAAAGCAGCCGTCAATACACAATCCAACCCGGGCAGGTCGTTTCGTTTGGCCGGGCTGGTAGTAGAAGCGCAGCAACGGCTTACCAAAACAGGAAAAAACTTTGCGATACTGACCATTGAAGATTATAGCGGCAAAGCTGAGTTCATGCTTTGGAGTGAGGATTATGTCAAGTACACCAATTACCTTGAAAAGGGATTGATCGTTTTAGTAGAAGGCACTTTTAAAACGAGGTATAACTCAGACCAGTATGAATTTAAATTATCGAAGGTTCATTTATTGGAAACAGTGAAACCTGCTTTAACAAAACAGGTAATCATTGAAGTGCAACCACAGTATATCAGCGGCAACTTTGTAAACTTTATTGAACAGAATATTAAGAATAACCCAGGTAAAACGGCTATTAAGTTTAACATAGTAGACGTTAGAAACAATTACAAGGTGGGGATGTACAGCTTGGAAACAGGCTTTACCATGAATGACGACATGGCGGTATTCTTAAATGAGAATAAAGATGTGGATGTGAGTGTGGTAACGCTATAGGCAGCTTTTTTAGCTAATAGTTTTTCAAATCTGGCTAATAAATCTTTTCAAAAGCCCGCCTGCAATCACAGCGTTTTTAAATTCAATTACGGTCTGACCTTCGGTTCCGACCGTTTGGAAATGTTAATAAAAGCTAAACCAAAACATGGGTCTTAAGCTGTAAGATGGCAAAACAACATATCAACACTGACAATAAGATTGTGAATATGTCATTCCTACTCATTTAAGAATTTGGATGTATTTTTGCGATTCTTCTAAAAAAAATAATTTAAAATAATAATTATGGCACACGAATTCACGGATGCAAACTTTAAAACAGAAGTTTTAGACTCAGATAAATTATCAGTAATCGATTTTTGGGCAGAATGGTGTGGACCATGCCGGGCTATCGGACCAGTTATTGAAGAGTTATCAAAGGAATATGATGGCACAGTAAATATTGGTAAAGTAAACGTTGACCACAACCCTCAAATTTCCACCAATTATGGCATTACCAGCATACCTGCTATACTTTTTGTAAAAGGTGGTGAAGTGGTTGATAAATTAGTTGGTGCTCAGCCAAAGGCTAACTTTGTAAAAAAAATTGAAGCACTTAAATAAAAGTTATTTGATTAATAGAAGAAACCGAAGCTCAACACTTCGGTTTCTTTTATTGAATTCCGTTTCCTGGATAAATTACGAATGATATAGACAATTCAATAATTGAACTGCCTTCATCTCCCCTATTTCTTCTTTAAAAGCAATTTGGCATTTACCCAATCGCTGGATGTATCCATAAAAGCCATTAACTTATCCCAATTTTTAGCCGGTTCAAAATTATGGAGATACTGTTTTTTTACTTTAATGGTTACCAGCTTATCTGTGGCACTTGCTTCTGAAATAAAGAGACCTGTTTCATTTTCCACCTTTTTATTTAAAGCAGCAATTCCTTCTGCGGTGTAACCTTCTGGTATTTCCAATGTAATATTGTATTCAAAACTGCGGGCAAATGGCATATAAACATCAATGGTCTCTTTTACGTTGTTCCTGTTTAATCACCAATGGCTGCCCCTGCATTTTACCGATTTCAACAATGATATTGTTCCCGGCTTTTTTGATCACTCCGCCCACATTAAAACTAGAACTATATACGAAATCTGGTGCAGTATGCCTTACGCCCAGCTTATCCGTTTTATTATCTTGCAGATTGGTAACATCCAGTTCTAACCATTCTTTGGCTTCTGCTAAAAAAGCGTCCTTTTGCTTTTTTCTGGCTTCTGCAAATGCATTCTTCACCTCTTCCACGTACTTCTTACTTTTCTTACCATCTTCCAGTTCTTCCAATAACGATTTTTTATCGTTGAAGGCCAATCTTTCTGCCTCATAAAAATCTTCGTATAAAATAAACTGCCGTTGCGCATCCGATTTTAATAATCCTTTCATCGTGGTAGAACGTTGCACCAGCAAACTATTCTTATCGGATGTTAAAGACAATTTCAGGTTTTCAATGTGCGCATTTTTATCTGCATTACTGAAAGGTATCGCCGGGCCGGTTGAAACATTCGTAAGTCCCATCATTTTCTTCACCCCCATGATGGAACCAGGGTGATCAAACGTACAACTCTTCGTATTAGTAAGTCCTTCAATATCATCTGGCACTGCAAAAGGAACATCATAGATAGAATTTAATGATAAAAACTTATTAGAACCCCGCAGATAGGCATTTTCTGTCAAATCAGCAGCACTCATTAGTTCATTGATGCGATAGCCCGTGCGTTTGGTACTAACCAAAATTGACGGATCAAGACCAGCAGCCTTCATCGTACAAAACATAGGAAAAGCCAAACCGTTGTAACTGTAATCGCTGATATTGATTTTTTGGGAAAGTTTAGCAATATCAAAATTGAGCAATTTGGTGTACCGTAAGGTGTAAAACAATTGGGCTGCCTTTTCATCTTCACTTAACTCTTTAAAAGCAATATCATTTTGCTTTGAAAACGTTTTGGCATCGCTTTCGATTCCATCATATTCCTTTTTGGCCGCTAACATCCAATAGCCATTGTAATATTGTGTCGACAAGCTACTCGCTTCATCTTCTAAAAACTCTTCGCTATCCGTATTTTTAGAAACTTCACCGGGCCGCTTTGTATCCATAAACCGGCTGCCCATTCCTTTGTAGCCCAGCGAAATGTTCATGCGAATAAATGGCAACTGTAAACCAGAGGCTACCCAAAGCGATGTTTCAAATGGAGGGATATTGGTTTTCTCCACATCTACCACAATGTCATCCTCATCGTTTTTAGCAACCTTTAATTCAGGGGCACCATTATAACTGCGATATTGGATGGCATATTTTTTTCCCAACTGTGCATGAAATGACAGACTCATAACGGGCGCATCATCAAAAAGAATCACCTGGTAAGGCTTATTGCTCATGTCATTTGTAAGGAACTGTTCGGTCGCAATAAAATAATCCAATATATCACCGGGCTGCAAATCGGGGATGGCCACTTTTGCCTTTTTCTCCAGTGCGGCATCTTTGGTAAGCACAATATCATCAGCATTGATTTCTTTGATGCTGCCATTGGGTTTAATGATTCTTACACCAACGTAAGCCGTTGTTTTTTCACTGGAATAAAAGCCGCTGGTTTTTTGAAACTGGGTGAAGTTCAATTCAGAATAATCATCCACTGCATTCTTATCATTTAGCTTCACCATTTCTCTTACCACTTCTACCAGGCTCTGTTCTTTTTTTACACCAAATCCAAAACCAGTAAACTGAAATTTTGATTTGCTGTCCGCTGTAAGTTCTGTATGATGCGCCAACACTACTTTGGAAGCCAATGCATATTGCTGCGGCACTTCTCTTACTTTAAACTGGGGCTTGTTCCATACCCAAACCTGCTTGCGCATTTCTACGGATTCACTTTTATATTTTTCGGCTTCTTTCGAAGACTGTGCATTTACAGCACTGAAGTTTGCCAGGCAGGCAAACAATAAGATTAATAAGTTGCTTTTCATTTGGGATTATATTTATTGGGTAATAACGATTTGCTGGTTGTAGAAATTAGTTAGTTGTTCAATGTCTTTATTCCATTGTGAAAAATTTTCCGGTTGAATGGATACCTGTTTCAGAATGATTTCATTCTTATAAATAATTTTACCTGACACGGAACTGTAGGATGCGACAAAGCTATAACCAGGTTGGCTGATGGTTAATTTTTCTGGCAAAGTGCTGGCAGTTTTACCCGGCGCCAATGATATCTCTGTTTCAAAAACAAGGTTGTTCTTAAACTGGAACCAGTAGGGTTGCTTTCTTTTTTCGATGTCAATTTTAAAGTTGTCGAAGCTGCGCCGGTTGTCTGCATCCAGGTAAGTTTCTTTGTCAAAAACGGTCAGCACATCTTTCCAAAACACATCATATTCTACTTTTAAATCCGCATTGTAATTAGAAATATTGTTGATCTTCAAATTGCTGATTTCAAAGTTTTGCTTTCCTTCTGCTAAAAATTGTTTCAATGCATTTTCCTGTTTATCTTGCTTCACGCCAAATAAACCAGACAATAACCACACTTTGTTTTCTCCCTTCCAAACCTGTGTTACATGGCCCTTCAGGCTATTACCTTCCACTGAAAATTTTCTGGATTCTGTGGCGGTATTTTGAAGATAGGTTGCTACCGGCACCCGGTCTAATAAATATTGGTTTCCATTTTCAATCAGTGTTTGCCTGCCCTGAATTCTTTCCGCAATTTCACCAAAGCCAATGTACTTTTCGGTGGCATCTAAAAATACAGGCTTACCCTTATTCATCCAGGCACAAATCATATGATTATCTACCGATAAAGAAGGCGTACTGTAATCATAGGCAATATGATTGGTGCCAATCCAGCAGCGACGGGCATCCAGCTTTACAGAACGCAACATTTCCGTTAGCAAATTTGCCATCCCTTTGCAATCGCCATATTTTTTCCGCAACACTTCCTGTGCCTTCTCTGGTTTAAAACCGGCGATGCCATTTTCAAATGCAATGTATCTTACATTATCCTGTACCCATTGGAAAACAGTTTTTACTTTTTCTTCATCGGACGTTATGCCTTTTGTAATCTCTTCTGTTTTTTCCCGGATTACTTTTTCATCATTACCGATCTGCAATACCAGTTTCCTATACCATTCGTACTGCTCCTTTACGGTTTTAAAGTAAACATATTTTTCATCTTTTGGCTCAGCCGATTTGCACAATACTAAAATGTGCGGAGCATAGTAAGAAGGACCAGGCGCAGATGCCTCCGCTTTGATCACCGGGATATTTTGCATGCTATAAGTGTACACCGTCTGGTCTCCATCAGGCACCACCGTTTTTTGAATCTTAAATTGTTTGAAGTTGTATTCTTTAATTTCAAGCTGCATCCAGGATGGAACAACGATTTTAACTTCCTGATCAAGTATTGCCTGGTTGTCGTTGAAATAAACGCTGGTGAAATAGCGGGGATCAAGTGTTGTTTTCTTAAACCTTACCTCGGAAGTACTGCCAATTTTTTGCAGGGGCAATCCAAAGTAACATACATGTGCATCTGAATAAAAAACACCATCAGCATTGTAATACTCATAGCGGGGAACGATGCCATGTTTTTTTGAACCGTTTACCAAAATATCAACGTCATCAATCGGGTTGATATCATTGTAAAACTCCACAACGGATATATCTTTTCGATAACTGTTGCAGGTGTAGATGCGGGTGCTTTCTTCTTTAATCTGTACAGGATTTTCAGCGTTGCCTTTTACAAACCTGTATTCTTTTCGGGCCTTGCTGATTACAATATTATTATCCTCATCCGCAGCTATTTGAGCAGATAAAAAAAATACACAGGCAAGGTTTAGGGTTAGGATAACTAGTTTTTTCATTTGTATTTTTTGGATAAATTATTCTTTAAACAAGGGGACTACCCCATCAGCAACCCCGCAATAGTAGCCGACAAATAAGAAGCCAGCGTACCACAAAGCAATGCCCTCATTCCAAGTTTAGCGAGGTCGGCTCTCCTTTCGGGCACCAATGCCCCAATGCCACCAATCTGCATGCCCACAGAACTAAAATTAGCAAAACCACAGATTGCAAAACTTACAATCAACAACGCTTTTTCCGAAATCACATTCTGGTATCCTTTTACCAAAACGCCCTGAGCATTGGGTACCATAGTTTGCGTAAGATCACTAAAAGCAACAAATTCATTGATGCTTAATTTTTTACCCAACATGGTAGCTACATTGGATACGTCACCTGATGGTACGCCCATTGCCCATGCCATTGGTGAAAATATTTTACCAAAAATCCAATCCAGTGTAAGGCTAAAATCAAGATTGAATAACATACCGAATTTCATCAGCAGGAAATTGATCAATGCGATCAAACCTAAAAAGCCAATCAGCATAGCAATCACATTCATAGAAATTTTCATACCATCTCCTGCTCCGTGCGATACGGCATCAATTACGTTGGTATAGGGTGATTTTACTTCCAGCTTCACCCTCCCCATCGTTTCACTTTCCTCTGTTTCGGGCCATACAATTTTGGAGATGACCAATGCTGCCGGGGCAGCCATCAAACTCGCTGCCAACAGGTATTCGGCCTTGGCACCAAAACTTACATACACTACCAAAATACCACCCGCAATACAAGCGAGACTTCCACTCATACTTGCCAGTAATTCACTCATGGTCATTCCTTTTAAATAAGGCCGGATCATTACCTGGGCTTCTACCTGTCCTACAAAAGCACTCGCAACATTACTCAACGCTTCTGCTCCGCTAACCCGCATTACCCAGTTCATTGCCCTGGCTACAACAGATACAATTCTTTGCATTACCCCAAAATGATAAAAGATTGCCACCAACACACAAACCAATATGATGGTAGCCAATACGCTAAAACCAAAAATAAATACACCAGGTGTTCTATAAGGAACAGAGCCACCGGCAGAATTATCCGCCATCAAACCGCCATACACAAATGAAGCTCCTTCTTTGGCAAATGCTTCTATATGAGTAATGATGCTTCCAATTTTTTGAAAAAATGATTTTACAAAAGACACTTTTAAAATCAATAATGCAATTACAATCTGTAATAAAATTCCACTTCCTACCAGGCGGTAGTTTATTTTCTTCTTGTTGTTTGATACCAACCAGGCAATACCCAAAATTAACACTACTCCTATAAGTCCCTGAAATCGTTGCATAAGCAAAATAGTTGTTTTAAGTTTGAAAGATATACAATTAATCAATTCAAGATTAAAGCAATAAAAGCTTTATAAAAATAAAGAACCGGATCATTGGGATGTTATGTTAATATGTACCCTTAACGGGATATCCGAGGGTTTATTGGATAAACACGCAGTAAATAATAGGCTGTATTGGGTTATATTGCAGTATCATAATTCAATCCCGTTTAGTTAAGGGTAGTTGTTGAGAAACCAACCACGGCTTCGGGCCTTGGACAGTTTCCACCCGACACTTAAACTGCTTGACTAAACGGAATTTTATCATAAATTCCTGAAAACTTTGTCTTTATCAAATTATCCTTATTCGTAATTACGCTTTAATGAAAAAAATATATTTATTATCCGTCCTTTTGTTTATTGCGCTTTCTTTAACACAGGCTCAAACAGTGTCGCCGGTTTTGATCAATATGAAACAATTATCTGACATTGAATTGACCATTCCGAAACAAAAGAAACCCTGCCAAACTTGTGGCGAAAAAGAGAAAGATGGCGGCTGGAAGAAGCTGAAAGATATGCAGGTTCCAAAAGACGCCATTGTAAAAAAACAAACCATCGCAGGGCTAAGGCCACTTACACCCAACCAACCTCTGTCACCTTCGCCTTCCCCAAATCGTACATTTTTGGGACATGTAGATGCAGGGCAATCCATTCCACCAGACACCCATGGCGCTGTTGGCCCCAATCATGTGGTAACTGCAACCAATGACTTCTTAATCGTACATACAAAAACCGGAACTGTTTTAACCTCGGTTGGCATCAATACTTTTTCAGGTGTGTCAAATACCTGCGACCCTTATATCCAGTATGATCCGGAATCGCAGCGTTTTTTTTATGTAGCCATTGATTGCGGCGGACAAAACGACAACAAAATGGCCATCCTGGTATCTGCTACCAGCAATCCATCCGGTAATTGGTTCAGGTATATTTTTACCCCTACATTACCCAATGGTGCTTTTTTTTTAGACCATCCCTATCTTGGATTTGACAATAGGTGGCTGGTCGTTTCCGGACGAAAATTTCCGGATGGCTCCAGTTTTTCCGGCCCGGTACTTTTTGTTTTTGACAAGGCAAATTTAACTGGCAATGGCACCCTTACTTTTGGCACCAATGCTCAGGCCATCGAAAAAACAGCCTCCGATGGAGATTCCCCTTTGCCAGTTACTGCTTACGGTAGTAACCCAAATCCAAATACATTTTATGTGTTGCAAAACTGGAGTGCTGCCACCTCCACCATCAGGTTGTCGACTATTACAGGAAATATTCCCAATGCTACCTGGAATACTACAACGGCTGTATTTCCCTCCGGCGGCAGTGCCTACAATTCATCGCCGGGTGATATAGCAGAGCAGGCGGGTGAAGCGAGAAAACTGGCCACCAATGATGCAAGAATCAGTTCGGGCGTATTGGTAAATGGTAAAATATGGTGTGCCCAACATATTGGAATTACAGCTACCAATGTGGCCGTGCAATGGTGGCAGTTAAACGCTGCCCAGGGTGCCGGGTTTGGAAACATATTACAACGTGGCAGAATTGGCGACGGTATCCCAAACAACTACCGCTGGTTTCCCAGCATTGCTGTCAACAGCAGCGAGGATGTGATTATTGGGTATACCGTATCCACCAGTATTTCCAATGTTAGTTCTGCCTATAGCTTTAGAACAAATCAAACGCCAGCCAATACTACACTGGAAGAAAATATTTATAAGGTGGGATTAAGTACCTATTACAAAACATTTGGCGGAACAAGAGCCAGATGGGGAGATTACAGTCACAGTGCAATTGACCCCGCAGATGAATCCCTGTGGACAATACAGGAATATGCCGATCAGCGCCTGGGTACAGGCGACAACAACTCCAGATTTGGTGTTTGGTGGGCACAGGTAGCACCAGTTTCATCGCTTGTGCAACGTGATGCAGCAATTGGCGCAATCATCAACCCGGTTGAAGGACTTTTATGCAACCCAGAGATCACAATTTCCGTCACCATCCGCAACAGTGGACGGGATACATTAAAAACCGTATCAGTTGGCATGCTACTCGATGGCTTGCCAATTGGTGACATCAACAATTTAACCGGTCTGGATCTCACAACTTTCAATACGTCTAAAGCATTTATACTTACGCCCGGTTTTACACCTGCGCCCGGACCACATACCCTGAAAGTGTTCACGAAAGATCCGAATGGGAATATAGACCTTAAAACCAATAACGATACTGCTACAGTTGAATTCTCCATTGCAGGTGAACTTGCACTTCCGTATAGGGAAAGTTTTGAATCTGCTATTTTTCCTCCAGCCAATGGCTCTGCGGTAATCAACGAAAATGTTGGTACTGCTACCTGGACAAGATCCGTGAACGCAGGCAACCCAGGCAACGCAAGCATTGTAATGAATGGATTTAATTACACCAATACCGGTCAAAGAGATATTTACCGCACGCCGTTAATAAACGCAGCCATACTCGATTCTGTGGAGGTCAATTTTAATTTCGCCTATAAACAATTCGCCGGCAGTTCCGATTCATTGCTGTTGGTTTATTCACCAGACTGTGGCGTTACATGGTTGAGAACAGGCTTTGCCAAAGGCGGATCAGGTCTTAGTACTTCGGCAGGCACCACTACAACCAGCTTTGTACCAATAGCAGCGGAATGGCGAACAGAAAAAGTGGTACTAAAAGATTTTTGTAAAAGCAACTTACAAAAAATCATGATTGGTTTTCAATCTTACAATGACAATGGAAATAATATTTATGTAGACCACATTCAGATTACCGGCTTTACAAGTGAGCAACGAAACCTCGTTTTAAATACCATCAACGGACCATCCATCGCACTTTGCTCTAACAGCTTAACCCCAGCCGTTAGTTTCAGCAATGCTGGCAATGATACCATCCGTTCCATGAAAATCAATTACCAGATTGATGGTGGTGCCATTACTACCTTTAACTGGACTGGCAGTTTGGCAAAATGCAGTTCAATGTCTCAAACCCTCAGCAGTGCTGTTTCTACAATTGGCACACATATTCTAAAAGTCTTTACATCAGATCCAAATGATTTGGCTGACCAGTCTGGGGCAAACGATACATTGACCAGAATATTTACGATTTACAACACTACTCCATTGACAACACCAGTGGTAGAAGGATTTGAATCAGCTCCCATTCCAGCCAACAATTGGGGCATACAAAACTTAGACGGCTTAAAAACCTGGGAGCGTAGTACGGCTGCTGCCAAAACCGGCACAGCGTCTTTGTTAATCAACAATCCTGCGGCTGGCAATGCTACGAATGCAACAGACAATTTTGTATCACCCATTGTTGCCAACAATGCCAATATTGACTCCATGTTTGTTTCCTGGGATTACGCCTATCAACCCGCTGCCGCTTTCCCCGGTTCAAGTTTATTACCACAGGATACCCTTGAAATTTTTGTAACCCAGGACTGTGGTGTTAGCTTTACCAGCGTTTGGAAAAAATGGGGAACTGATTTGCAAACCGCAACAGCACCAGTTAGTTCAACCGTACCACCATTTGTACCTAATACCGCAAACGAATGGAAGTCTGTCAGGATTTATGTAACGCCAGTTGTGGGCAGAAACCCCTTCCAGATATATATTTCGTCAAAGGGAAATAAGCAAAATAATCTGTGGTTAGACAATGTGAACATCAGCTCCAAAACATTACCACAGCGTTTAAAAAACCAGGGCTATTTAATTTATCCGAATCCATTCCAAAGCAGCTTCCTGCTGCACCATTTTCAACCGCCCGTTCAGTTGCAGGCTTTGCAGGTATTCAATTCAGCAGGGCAATTGGTTTGGGATAAGCGTTTCAATGGCAATGCCAACACCGAAATAAATGTAAACCTGGGCAATCTTTCAAGAGGTATTTACATTTTAAAAATGATTTACTCAAACAAAACAATCGTAGAAAGAATTGTGAAACAATAGGAAGCATCTATCAACAACACCTTTGCAATTCATCAGGAAAACCCCTGATAATATAAATCCAGTATGCATTTCGTTGAAGAAGCAACGCAACAATTAAGATCATAAATGTGTTTTAAAGCAGGGTGTAGCAATTTGAAGAGTTCGGTTCCCCTTCATGGGTTAGGGGCTTTTTTCCCCTTCAGGGAATAAGGGTTTCTTCTCTTTTGTTTTACAGAAACCCCTACAGTAACTTTGCAAAAACATTTAAGTATGAGCACTTCCATAGACAGTTTAATCGATCACACCACTGATTCCGACCTTAAAAAAATAGCCGAAAAAGTAAAACAACAAATCAGGATCACCGATGACGAAGGCATGCAGTTGTTTGAAAAAGGCAGCCTTGCACTTGTAGGCTCGCTGGCCAATTACATCCGGGAGCTAAAACATGGCGACACCACCTACTTCAACCGCAATTTTCATATTGAACCCACCAATGTATGTGTCTTCAGTTGTAAGTTTTGTTCTTATTCCCGCCTTTACGCCAACAAAGAAGAAGGCTGGGAACTTAGCATTGACCAGATGCTGGATATCGTAAAAAGCTACGATGGCAAACCCATTACAGAAGTACACATTGTAGGTGGTGTTCACCCAAAAATGAACATGGCTTATTTTATAGAGCTGATGCAAAGAATAAAAGCTCATCGCCCTTCACTGCACGTAAAAGCCTTCACAGCCGTAGAACTGGATTATATGTTCCGCAAGGCAAAATTAACAACCGAGGAAGGTATGAAACAATTACACGAGGCCGGGCTTGATAGTTTACCCGGCGGCGGCGCTGAAATTTTTGCCCCTGAAATAAGGGAACAAATTGCCGGCGATAAAGTAGATGGCACCGGTTGGTTGCGCATACATGAAGTAGCGCACGATTTAGGCATGCATACCAATGCCACCATGTTGTATGGCAATATTGAAAAATACGAACACCGCATTGATCACATGAGAAGGCTGAGAGAACTTCAGGATAAAACCGGCGGCTTCAACACCTTTATTCCATTAAAATTCAGGAATCATGATAATGAGATGAGTGATGTGCCCGAATCTACAACAGTAGAAGATATGCGGGTATATGCCATTGCAAGAATTTACCTGGATAATTTTCCTCACCTGAAGGCTTACTGGCCAATGCTGGGTCGTGAAAATGCACAGCTTAGTTTATCGTTTGGTGTAAATGACATTGATGGCACCATTGATGACTCTACCAAAATATATAGCATGGCTGGTAGCGAGGAGCAGAACCCGGCAATGACTACCGAAGAATTGGTAACGCTTATTAAACAGGTAAAACGCAGACCTATCGAGCGTGATACTTTGTACAATGTGGTAACAGATTTTACAGATGTAGATTTCACAGATAAAGCCTTTGATGCCAAATTGAATTAATGATAACTATGCAAACCAAACTGGACGTTATCATCATCGGCGGAGGACCTATCGGCCTTGCCTGTGCATTGGAAGCCAAAAAAAAAGGATTGAGTTACGTTGTTCTTGAAAAAGGATGTCTGGTTAATTCACTTTACAACTACCCTGCGAATATGACCTTTTTTTCCACCTCGGAAAAACTGGAAATTGGTGGCGTACCCTTTGTTAGCAACAACATAAAACCTACCCGGAACGAAGCGCTGGAATATTACCGAAGGGTAACCATCTCCGCAGAACTGGAAGTGAAATTATTTGAAGAAGTAAACAACATAAAAAGACAGAAAGGTGGTTTTGAAATCACCACTTCGAAAGACCATTACATCGCCAGTAACCTTATTATTGCCACCGGTTTTTATGACCTCCCTTTCCTATTGAATGTGTCTGGCGAAAGTTTGCCCAAGGTGACTCACTACTATGAGGAGCCGCACTTTTATGCGTTTCAAAAAGTATTGGTAGTTGGCGCCAGCAATTCTGCTGTGGATGCAGCTTTGGAAACCTATCGCAAAGGAGCAAGTGTTACAATGGTCATCAGGGATAAGCAGGTAGGCGAACGGGTAAAATATTGGGTACGGCCGGATATCATCAACCGCATCAACGAGGGCTCCATTCAAGCTTATTTCAATTCGACGATTGCAGCCATCCGGGAAAAAGAGGTGGACATGAACACACCCGATGGACTGGTAACAATTGAAAATGATTGGGTAATTGCAATGACCGGTTATCAACCCAATTTATCTTTTGTTGAGAAAGCGGGCATCACACTTTCGTCCGATGAAATACGCAAGCCTTATTACAACAACGATACACATGAAACCAATGTGAAGGGAATATACATGGCAGGTGTTATTTGCGGTGGTATGGATACCCATAGCCTTTTTATTGAAAACTCAAGAGAGCACGCTGTGAAAATTATCAGCGATATTATGAATCAATCATTACCGTTTTAACGCTCCGGCATTCAGTAAAAAACGATGCCATCCTGAATGCCCTGCTCCTACCAGCGGAAAGTTTTACTACCAGACAATCTACCAACAATCAAAGCGTTTTAAAAATCATAAAGATTATTATAAAGGCCCGCTAAATAGCAGGCCTTTATAATAAAAAATCAAACCATTAATTCTTAATCAACATCGCTGTTTGTTCTTTGCTGGTGCCATCATTGTACTTCACAATGTAAACCCCTTTAGAAAGATCACTTACGTCAAGCTGTGTCTGCAAAGTAAGTGGGGCAGCTTTCACCTGTTGCAATATTTGACCAACTGAGCTATATAATGTGATGGATGAATTGTTGGAAGCTTTGGCATGCTCAATCGTTACCTGCTGGCTGGCTGGCATTGGATACAGGTGTATAGCACTGCCGGCCTGATCTTTTGCAAATACCTTAATGATGAAAGAGTTGGTGTTTTTACCATCAAAGTCTACATTCTTAATTCTAAAAAACATCAACGCTGATTGCTTGCCGATAAAATCATAGGTGTACACCGATTTTTGGGCAGCACTAACATAACCGCCATTTACAAAATCCGATCCATTGGTACTGGTTTCAACAAAATAACCCTTCACGTTTTGTTCCTGGGCCACATTCCACAATAATTTGATACTACCATCGGTGTTTTTACGGGCCACAAAACCCTGAAAAGTAACCGGTAATGGACCAGCAGCTACCGACAATGCCAGGTCGTCAAATAAAAGATTGCCCGGCTGAGTAACTCTAAATGCAAATTCAAACCTTACACGCTTTCCTGCTACCAGGTCAGCATCGATTAATAGTAAGCAAACGGTACCATTCATTTGAGTAAAGGGAGTGTAAACGGGTCCGTTAGCGGTTGTAGCCAACACTTCCAGTGGATCATTGGGCTCGGCAGAAATTACCCTCATCCTGTAAGATGTACCTAACGGGGCTGAATATTTGAAACCAATGGTGGCTGCACCCTGTTCACTCTGGATGTAGATGGGGGAAACTAAACTGGCTGTCCGCATTGTCAATTCACTGTTTTCGATTTCGGCCCCGGCTGTAACATCCCAGAAAAATGACACATCATTCGGATCGGAATAAATACTGGGAGAACTAAAATCTTCGTGATAACTGTTGAAATTGCGGAATACACTGCAATTGTTGGCGTTTGAAACAACGGTGGGATCCTGTGCCTGTGCGGCAATTGCTGTAAGGATCATGGTTGATAAGAGTAGAATCTTTTTCATGTTATTTTTTTTTGCGTTAGAGATAAAAACATTAGAAAACTATTGCGTCAAATAAAAATGATACATTGTTTTCTGAAACAAAACTCTTTCAAAGGATATTAAATTTGAGTAATGCACAACTTAAATATTACTCAAAAAAATCGCATGGAGATCGGTCGGTGGGTGTCGTTAACTTTCGTTATTTTTTTGCGGCAGGGCCAGGGGCTGATTTACCTTTTAAGTGGATTTAAAAAGGCTTGATTTCCACGCACAAGGTACTAACAATCTCACACAATATCGGATAAAAAAAAAGCAGGGGTGCATTTCAAATTGACGCTGCCGCAGATGGTTGGTAAGGACACCAACCACGGCTCCGCCCCGGTCGGTGTCTTCACCGACCGGAATCAAGAGCGTCAATTTGAAATGCACCCAAAAGCAGACAAGACTTATTTTTTTCAGGTGCCATCTGGAGATGACAATGTGATTACAAAAAGATTTACAACCCCTGAAAAAAATAAATATTTATCAATTTAATATCAATGTCGTTTAGTTAAGGAAATTTCTGTTAATGTCTACATTGCCTAATGCTGTATTTTCTGTCATTCTATAACCATTTACGGCCTCGAATAAAAAGTGCTGGAAATTTTCATCCGCTGCGGCGGATTGATTTTTTTTGTTTCATCCTGAGCGAAGCCGAAGGGTTTTATCAAGAAAAAAAAGAAAGCAGAGACTTACAATTATCAAAAACCTCTTATCCAAAGCTGGTTGAAAAACTCATAATAGTCGTCTGTTCACTTTCTCTCTTTTCTTTTTGAGGAATCGCCTCCACAGCCGGCGGGGCTGTGTAACCGGAACGCTGCTGCTTTTGCTTCTTTCAACATTTCGACTTCGCTCAACGTCAAGCTTTGCATTTTTTTGAATACCGACTTCGTCGGTACCGAACCAAAAGAGGCAGCTTATCCAGTTACTGTTTTAAATACGAACCATGACGCATTTACTTCATTGTTTTAAGCCTTGTAAATAAACGCAAAATAAATTTCAAAAAGCTTAACTAAACGACATTGAATTTAATATACGGTTTAATAAAATAAGAATTGAGTTAACCACAATTTGACTACTATCATAAAGACGACTTAGATGGCAAGTCTTATAATACAAAAAGATATATCCTTAAAAAAAACTTTAGTTATCAGTGTTCTTGGTTGAACCTAAGCTGCAATAAACAAAGTGCTAAAAAAACTGACTTGTAATGACCAGGAAAATTCCGTTTTAATTAACAGAAAAAAAAATCTCTTTAACACAATGGATTACATTGCAGGCTTACTTTAGCACCACTAATTAAAACCTTATGAGAAAAATTTTATCTACCGTTGCAGTTTGCATTTTGGTCCTCCCATTGTTTAGCCAGCAGGGGCCGTTGTTACAAAACTTTAAATACAGGATCAGTAAATACCGGGCTATCAATTATAGTATAAACGGTACCAGCCAGTTTTCACAAAACAACCAGGGCATAGGAAACTTTAAAAACAGTGCATCCAATAGCAGCTTTGGCGCAGGATATTTCACTACAAAAAGTACAGACCGTATATTACTAACGGCCTCCTATAGCCTATATAGTACTTTTCACACTTATAAATCATCCTCACCTTTTGCCGAAAAAAGTACCAATAGAACTTTCAATGTATCCCCCTCCGTAAATGTTTTAAATAAATGGTTTGCAAAAAATCACTTTACAGAACTTGGCGTTGCTGCCAACTACAACTACGGCATCAATAAATACCGAAAAACAAATCCGGTTAATATTGATAAAAATAACCAGGACAATTACTCTGTAGCCATACAGACTGGCTTCGGAAAAGGTCGGCTGGAAAATGTAACCAATATGCAGAATGGCCTATGGCTTTACAAAGAACTACAGGAGTCCAACCTGTTAACCCGTCCGCTATCGGATGCAGAATTAAATGACCTTGGCCAAAGCATCACTGATGGCAACAATACCCGGGTGTTGGATGCAAGAAGAAGAACGCAATTCATCCTTAAAACAGTTGACAACTACTTTCAACAAAAAGGATTGATTAGCAAAACAGATATTAATTACTTTAGCCGGCTAAATGACATTTTATTTTTCGCTGTCAATAACCAGCGACTTGCAGGCACCGAAAAATTCATACGCTTTACACCTGCAATCTATAGAGATAACCACGAATCAACTTCGAATAATCTTACTGATAAATCCAGACAAATCTACACCAGCCAGTCTCTTGTGTTAAGTTCAGGATTCAACCGATACAAGCCGACAAGTTTAACGCACCAAAACAATTACGGCGCCGCTTTAAAACTCGCTTATATTGATAAGGAATTCACTACAAGGGATATTACCGGAGGAGTAGTTTACAACCTGGAAACGAACCGAACCGTTAAACAAGCCGGAGCCAATGTATTTTTTCAACATGCCATTTACCCCAACACACGAACGGTTATTTTATTTGATCTTCAATCACAGGGAGGTTACCAGGAGATTGGGGATCAGTCAGAATTCTATAATGGCACATCGCTTTCAGGAATAATAAATTATTTCATCAGTTATCGCACGATGCTTCGTTGCAATATTGGCGCATCGTTTGAAAAGAATATGTACTATGCTTTGCCCAACACCACACAATTAGAAAGAATTTTATTAAACGCAAATATTGGGTTGGATATCAGTTTATAAGTTTCGTGTATTCTGCCCTGGAATCAATCAATGTTTTTTAATAAAACACAACCCTGTGGGCTTTATACTTTTTCTAAAAAGGCCATCATTTTGCGATATAATAATTCTTCATCAATCGGTTTCGAGATATAATCATTCATCCCCATAGCAATGCATTTCTCAACATCTACCGCAGTTACATCTGCTGTGAGGGCGATAATGGGAATGGTCGACTTTAATTCGTTGCGAATGAATGCCGTGGTTTCAAAGCCACTCATCTCCGGCATTTGCAAATCCATCAGCATAATGTCGTATTTATTTTTTTGCAGATATTCGATGGCAATTTTCCCATTGGCGGCAATGTCAATTTCAAAGCCGAAACCTTCCAGTATAATTTTTATTAAAAGTTGGTTAAGTGGGATATCTTCTGCAACCAGCACTTTAGCTTTTGGGATATTATTTTTACCGCCTCCTCTTTTTTTCGCTGGCTTTTTCACTATTCTATTCGTATTGGCCACCAAATTTACTTTTGCCTTTTTAAAACTCAGGGTGAAACTAAACGTAGAACCTACATCTACTTTGCTTTTAACGCTAACGCTTCCGCCCTGCAACTCTACCAGTTGCTTTACGATGGCCAGCCCCAGTCCCGACCCACCATAAAGCCGGTTGGTTTCGAGTGCTACCTGTTGAAAAGCGTCAAAAATATGAACCAGGTCTTTTTCAGGTATACCTATTCCGGTATCTGCTATGCTAAAACGGATGGTAACGCTTTCCTGATTTTCCTGCAGCATTTTTATAGCAATGGATATTTTCCCTGCTGATGTAAACTTAACGGCATTGCTTACCAGGTTTAAAACAATCTGGCGCAATCTTAGCTGGTCGCCTACCAGCAATGGCGGGATGCTGGTATCGTATCGTTTAACCAGTTGCAGGTTCTTTTCCTGAATTTTTGTTTCAAATAAATGTAGCATATCCGATACGGAGGAAAATAAATAGAACGGCACCTGTTCAAAAGTCATCTTTCCGGAATCTACCCTGGCCAGATCCAGTATATCATTGATCAATACAATCAACGATTCGCCCGATACTTTAACTGCATTGATGTATTCTTTTTGTGATTCGGTTAACTTAGTTTTTAATATTACATTGGTAAAGCCGATAATTGAGTTCATGGGTGTCCGTATTTCATGACTCATATTCGATAAAAACTGTTGTTTTGCCTTCACAGCATCTTCCGCAATTTGCGTTTTCAACTCCGCATTCTTTTTGGCCTCCAACAATTCATTCTTTGCTATTACATGCGCCGTCACTTCCGTAGCAATAATGGTAACACCTGAGATGGTTTCATCTGCTTCCAGGTAGGGTTGGTACACAAAATTAAAATAAGTATCCTCCAGTTTGCCATTGCGTTGCAGGGGCGCCAGTGCTTCATACCCATGAAATGGCTTGCCGGTTTTGTATACGTTGTCCATAATGGCGGGAAACGGACTTCCTTTTATTTCGGGTAAAATCTCCAGCATGGTTTTACCCTCTATATCCTTTCCTTTGCCCCATATCTCTTTTATACTATCATTGGCAAGGCTCACCATCATCTTTTTACCCTTTAATATTGCAAAAGCAAAAGGCGATTGCATCAGCATCATATTGTAGCGCTTATTGCTATCTTCCACCAGCTTCATTGCTTTTTTCTCTAAATCAAGTTGCGCCTGCATCTCTTTCTTTTCCTTTAATTGTAGTTCTATCGCCAGCCTGCGAACCTCTGTGATATCTACAAGGGTCAATACAATCAGCTCCTCATTTTTGGTTTGCTGAACAATGCGGTGACCATTCAGCAGCAATACTTTATTACCAATGCCTGTAAAATCATGGTCCACTTCAAAATCCTGGAAGCGGATATTTTTAGCAACAATATCTTCCAGCAACTCCCGCAGGCGTGGAATATTCCATTGGTGACTATTCAATCTGAATAAGGATATACCAATGCTTTCATCCTCGGTAACCTTAAACATTTTACAGAAAGACTTATTGGCCGATTTAATGCGCATGTCTTTATCCAAAATCAACATGGGTTCCTGCACGGTAGAAAGTATGGCTTCGTAATACGTGTACAATTCTTCTACCTGTTGAATGCGTGCCTGCAATTCGTGATTGCTGGTGGTTAATTCTTCGTTGGTTGATTCAATTTCTTCTTTAGATGTTTCCAGCTCTTCATTCAGGCTCTGCAATTCTTCGTTACTTGATACAATTTCTTCGTTAGCACTTTGCAATTCTTCATTGGCGGCTTCCTGGTCGTGGGTGATGGACCCCATATCAGCTCTGGCTGCAGCCAATTCCTCTTCCAGTTTTTTTATCCTGCGGTCTTTGGCAATCGAATTGGATTTTACACCTTTTCCGCCAGCCTCTGGTACTACCTGCTGCTGGCCTGTAAAAACGATTACCAGCATCGGTTCTTCGCCCTCAATTTTAAGCGGCAACACTTCTAAATTAACCAACCTCAGCGCCTGACCGGCGTTATCATTGTACATCTCAATGCCCGTTTTACGGACAATTTGTTTTGTTTTAATGGCATTGTGAATGGCGTTGCGGAGTTCGAATGTAATTTCTACATTCGCCATCTTTAATATATTAAAACTGGCTTTACCCGCAGCATGTTTCAGGTATAGTTCGGTAGCGCCCCGAAACTCTAAAATTTCCATATTGTGATTGATGATTACACTGGCCGGTGTAAAACGGGAAAGTAATATGGTATCGAAGGCGGTGCTTAGATTGGCATTGGAAATTGCATGTTTCCTTTTGGCAACGGCAACCGGACTATTATTTTTTTCGGGCAGGATGGATTGTACAAAACGGGGTGTAATAACCGGAATTGAATAAGTGCCTGAATTTTTTTTACGGACAAAAATCTTAAATTTTTTATTGGACGAGGTAAATAGTTGTGCAGATGCCCCGATGGTTTCTGATTTACCCAGCATCAGGTAACCGTTCTCATTTAATGCATAGTGAAAAGTGGCGATTATCTTTTTTTGAGCAATAGCATCCAAATATATCAGCAGGTTACGGCAGCTAATTAAGTCTATGCGTGAAAAGGGAGGATCGCTTAAAATATTGTGTTCGGCAAATACACATACATCCCTAAGTGCTTTGGAGATGCGGTACTTATCTTTCGACTTTGTAAAAAATTGCTGTAAGCGCTTAGGCGAAACATTTTTAAGTTGTAGCAGGCTAAACTCACCAATACGTGCCTCGCTGATGGCGGTGGGACTTAAGTCGCTGGCGAAAATCTGGAAAGGAATTTTAGTGGATTTGCTTTCCTGCAATTCAATCAACAACATGGCAAGGGAATAGGCCTCTTCGCCGGATGCGCAAGCCGAAACCCAGATGCGCAGGGTATCTGCCGTTGTTTTACTTTTAAGCAATACTGGCAATACCGTCTTTTTTAAATAAGCAAACGCATCCGCATCTCTAAAAAAATCGGTTACATTTATCAGCAAATCCTGGTAAAGTAAATCCAACTCATCTTTCCGTTGTAACAGCAATTCGGCATATTTGCCCAATGTTTTTATTTTATAAATCAGCATCCTGCGAAGCATTCGCCGCTTGATGGTATTCATCTTATAATGACTAAAATCAACACTCTTTTTTTTGTAGATTAATTGAAGAATCGTTCTTAAATCAGGATTGCTATTTTCAATTTCATCTTCTGAAACCGGCTTTAATATATTTCGTTTTATCAATGGATGTTTGCTCATCCAGTTGATCTCGTTCGCCATTTCTTTGGGCGACATGATAAAATCCACGATACCTTCTGCAATGGCCGATTTTGGCATGCTGCTAAATTTGGCTGAATCGTCCTGTGCAAAAGTGATTCCCCCAGCCATTTTAATTTCCTTTAACCCCCGGGTGCCATCACTGGCAGCACCGGATAAAACAATACCCACTACATTTTCTTTATGGGTTTCTGCTAAGGAAGAAAACAGTACATCAATGGAGAGGTTAGAGGGTTTATTTTTAGGGCGGGGCAACAATTTAATATGCCCATCCATTACCTCTATTTCTTTATTGTAAGGTATTACATATACATTATTGGGCTCCATCTTCTCCATATCATCTATAACCTGCACCTTCATTTTAGTCAACTTTCCTAAAATAGAGCTAAGAATACTTTTATAGTCGGGGCTTAAATGCTGAACATAGATGAAAGCCATACCAGTGGTTACTGATAAATTTTGAAGTAACAGGGTTACCGCTTCCAACCCGCCGGCAGATGCACCAATAGCAACTATCGGAAAAGGGTGTACCGGCTCAACAACTTCAGTTGCAATGGCAGCAACAGTATCGGCGCTTTTAACTTTTTTAGTAGATGGTGTTTTGCTGGCAGCGCTTTTGCGGGTTTCAACTGTTTTTAGCGGCGCTTTTTTTTTAACAAGCTCCTTATGATCGGTTATCCGGGAAGATGATTTCATTTTACCAATTTTTTCAATACTATAAAAATCTTTACAAAAGGGTTCATTCTTTATAAAGCAGACATTAGCGATGTTTTGTTAATACCCCAAGCTTTAGCTAGCTAACTATTTTCAAGCTGTGGACAACCTTAATGCACAAGGTATCGCTCCCTGACGGATATACCTATTGTTTATTTTGAAACGACAGAAATGAAAAGATGAGCTGTTTAAAAGTGATACCGTCTGTTGGCCTGACAGGGGAAAAAAGAACCAGACGGCAGTAGGTTAACATTCAGTAGCACGGGTTACTTCAAAACACAGATTTTTAGATTAGCCCGCAATTATATCTTTTATAGCCGCATTTATAGCCGCAAAAGTAGCAACCGGCACGTAGCTTATTGCGGGCTTATTCGGCACAGTTCCCGCACTTAACGCCGATGATAAGAGAGACGAAGGAGGCAGGAAGAAGGTATGATAAAATCATTCAACAGCATTTTTTTTCACGATCGATGGAGGTTGCTTAATTTGACTTAAAATGGGTAAAATTCAATGCGCATTAATGAAATTCACAATGGCCTGCACCAGTTCCGTTTTAACTGGTTCGTTGGGAGTTGTATTGTACAATGCAATGTTTTTAGTTCTGTCTGCGAGTGCATCTTTCAACAAATGGCTCATACCCTCCACTATTAACAGTTTACTTTGCTTGCAGGACGCATGTAATTGGTCGGCATCATCTACGCTCACCTGTATATCTGTTGTACCGTTTAAAATTAGCACAGGAATTTTAAGCTTCGCAATTTCCACCCGGGGATCATATTGAAACCAGTCAATCATATAAGGTTGAACAGATGGACGAAACAGGCTATACAATATAGGTGGTACGTTGCTTAACAGTTGTCCGGCTGCCAGTGAATCTAATCTTGGCACACATAAATCCTGTATGCTTTGTGGCTGGGCCAACAATTGTTTTTTAATGATGTCTGCTGCGGGTATGCCGGATCCGGCAACAGAAATGTATTTGGAAGCGGCTGCTTTTTCCGAAGCAACCATACCAATCAGCGAGCCTTCGCTATGGCCTAAAACAGTGATGCTGTTGAAGCGCTTATCTGTTTTTAAAAGTTTGACCCAATCAACCGCATCATTTACCATGTCAGTAAATCTTATATCTTCTTCTTTGCCGCCAGCATCCTTACTTTCGGCGACGCCCCGCTTATCATATCGAACACTTGCTATGCCATATTGCAGTAAACTGTCGGCCAGTATTTTGTATGAATTTGAATTTACACCCTGTATCGAATTGCCATCTCTATCCGTTGGTCCGGAGCCTGCAATGATTAAAACCACCGGGAATTTTTTCCCTTTCGATGGTACAGAAAGTGAACCCCTGATTTTGCCGGTTGCAGTTTGCAAAATAATATTGGTAGTGGTGGTAACCATGTCTGCAGTGGTTTGCGCAGTGGCAATATGCACAAAGAACAAGAGCACGTGTAAA
>JBGSMI010000254.1:0-3373 GCA_041740215.1 Ferruginibacter sp. | reverse complement strand
ACAGCCTGAGAAAATTCCCTATGAATTATTGGATTTTAATTTGGGTGAAAGATGGATACCAAAGGATTACTACAATCGTTTTGCTACTTCCCTATTTGAATTGAATTCAGCAATAAATTACTTTTCTTCATTGGATACATTCAAGGTGAAAATTCAAAGTAGTAATGCCAAGACCAACCAGGAATATGCTGTTACCACAAAAAGCGGTACTACAACTTACGGTAATACCATTTTGGAGAATGCTTTAGAAAATACCACACCATTCTATACTTATGAAATTGATTTTGGCGATAAGAAAATAAGGGTTCCGGATAACGATGCTATTCAATTGGCACATCAAAAAATTGAATCCATCCGCAATCATTTTACAGTGTGGCTAAAAGAATTACCAGCAGAGGATAAAAATCATTTGGAAAAACTCTACAATGATACTTTTAATTGTTATGTTTTGAGGGAGTATGATGGAAGCCATTTGAAGTTTCCGGGTTTAGATTTAAAAAGGTTAGGCATAGAAGATTTATACAGTTCACAAAAGAATTCGGCGTGGCGGATCATACAAAACAGAGGGGCATTAATTGACCATTAGGTTGGTTTAGGAAAGACTTTAACAATGGTTGTGGCAGCCCATGAAATGAAACGTTTGGGAATAGTTAATAAACCAATGATCCTGGCATTAAAAGCCAATGTAAATCAAATTGCTGAAACCTATCGAAAGGCTTATCCGAATGCTAAAATACTTGCTCCTGCAGAAAATGATTTTACGCCAGCCAAACGATTAAGATTATTCCATGAAATAAAAAATAATAATTGGGAGTGTATCATCTTAACACACGATCAGTTTGGCAAAATTCCCCAATCACCGGAAATTCAAAGAGAGATATTCCAGGCCGAATTAGACAACGTTGAAAGAGACCTTTACACGCTGAAAGATATGGGTGGTGAAATATCCCGGCGTATGTTGAAAGGATTGGAGATAAGGAAAAATAATTTAAGTATAAAACTGCAGGGCATATTAAAAGATATAGAAGAAAAAAAGGATGCAGGCATCAATTTTAAAGATTTAGGTATTGACCATTTATTTGTTGATGAGTCACATAAATTTAAGAACCTTACTTTCACAACAAGGCATGATAGGGTTGCTGGGTTGGGAAATATGGTAGGAAGTCAAAAAGCATTGAACATGCTTTTTGCAGTACGAACTTTGCAGGAAAAATTCGATAGCGATTTATGCGTTACTTTTTTATCGGGCACACCCATTTCAAATAGTCTTACTGAAATGTACCTGCTGTTTAAATACCTTCGGCCAAATGAAATGCGAAGACAGCAGATTGAAAACTTTGATGCCTGGGCGGCAGTCTTTGCAAGAAAAACGGTGGACTTTGAATTTTCTGTTACCAATGAGATCATTGCTAAAGAACGATTCCGTCATTTTATTAAAGTACCAGAGCTTGCATTGTTCTACAATGAAATAACCGATTATAAAACTGCCAGGCATATTAATCTGGATAAACCTGATTTGCACGAGCAATTGGTAAATATTCCACCAACACCAGACCAACAGGAGTTTACTAAAAAGCTAATGGCATTTGCTAAAACCGGCGATGCTGAATTAATTGGCCGGCTTCCGCTAACTAAAGAAGAAGATAAAGGCAGGATGCTGATTGCTACCAACTATGCCAAAAAGATGGCAGCTGATATGCGGCTAATTAATCCATTTATTTATGAAGACCATCCCAATCATAAAGTAAATGTTTGTGCAAGAAAAGTTTCTGAGTTATACCACTTTAGTAATGAGCAAAAAGGAACGCAGATTATCTTCAGTGATATTGGTACCCCTAAACCAGATGCGTTTAATATTTATGATGCGTTGAAAAGTAAGTTGATAACTGATTTTTCAATACCTGCTAATCATATCACATTCATACATGACTGGACGGACAGGCAAAAGCCAGAACTGTTTCGCAAAATGAATAGTGGTGAAATAAGGATATTATTGGGTAGTACTGAAAAGGCCGGAACCGGCCTCAATGTTCAAAAGAAAGTGATTGCAATGCACCATTTGGACATTCCATGGAAACCTTCGGAACTGGAGCAACGCAATGGCAGGGGGGCAAGACAGGGGAATATTTTAGCGAAAGAAGCTTACGGAAATAAGGTGGATAATTACATTTATGCAGTGGAACAATCATTGGATAATTACAAGTTTAACCTGCTGAAAAATAAGCAAACATTTATTAGCCAGATGAAAAATTGTGAGCTGAATGTAAGAACAATTGATGAGGGTTCTATTGACGAAAAAAGTGGAATGAATTTTTCAGAGTACATCGCCATTCTTTCCGGTGATACGACTTTATTGGAAAAATCAAAAATGGAAAAGAAGATTGCTGTATTGGAAAGCCTTAAAGTTGCACATCATAAGGAAGTTATTCGTTCCAAATTTCACTTAGAAAGTATGCAAGCGGATAAAGAAAGTACACTAAATACGATTAAAAAACTGACCTTAGATCAAACCGCTTACAAAAGCCAATTACAATTTGATAAAGAAGGTGCAAAAGCCAATCCTGTTTTATTAAATGATGTCAGTTCAGCAGATCCCGAAATAATCGGGAAGTATTTAATTCAACTTTCTGCAACATGGAAGCCGGGGCATGAAGAAAGTGATACGATGAAAATCGGCAGCCTGTATGGCTTTGAAATATTTGTAAGACGACAAAGGGAAACCTACGATGATAAGGGAATGTTTGAGTACCACTATAAAAATATCCTTTTTGCAGAGAGTAAAGAAAGCGGCATAAAATATTTATGGAACCAGGGACATATCAATATTGATAACCCCAGGATTGCAGCCAGGTATTTCATAAATGCTATTGACCGGGTAGATGCTTTAAAAGAAAAGTATGAAAAGACTCTGCAGGAATTGGAGCAAAATATCCCCATGCTTCAGCAGTTGGTTGTAAAGCCATTTGAAAAAGAAAACGAACTGACTCAGTTTAAAAAAGATGTTTCAAAATTGGAACGGGAAATTTCTATTAAGATTCAGGAGAACCAGATGAAGCAGCATGAGGTGGCCGACGAAATCACTGCTGATTTGAAGCTAGCTTCAGTGATAATGATGGATGCAAAGGACTTGAAGCTACAGCAATTCAGAGATTAATTAATATCCTTATTGGGCATATATTTCAGCGTTGTTCAAAAAAATATTTTTCCGGCAAAAAAAATCACAAAACGCCCTTTCAGGCGTTTATTCCTAATTTCATACCTGATTTTTTTTATTTTGAATAAAAGGCCGTTGTTTTTACAATGGCCGTTTTTAGTATTGGGTGCAATATAGTGAATTCTATTTAATATATAAAATATTGACTGTCAATTATTT